>NZ_JBYMAP010000302.1:0-3998 GCF_057766305.1 Methylomonas sp. BG-2
AGGACTTTGGTTTCCTTGATATGGCTTTGATAGCCAATCAAGCGCAAAGCCGATTGAAATTGCTCGATAGTTTGGAAGATTTGATTCGTCAACCTCATGCGCTTGAGATGGCTATTCATAAAGTCATAGAAGCTAACTTATGGATGCTGGGTTACGAGTACTCCCTCATTGCGTCGAATAAAACTTTAGCCAAAACTATTCATGAATACACCGCCAATAAGTTTAGTGGTAAACGAGCTAAAAAACGCCCGGATTTATTTCTTGCCCAGAACCCGAGAGGGAATTACCTGCTTGTCGAATTTAAGGAGCCTTCAAAGCCCATTACCCGAGACGACCAAAGCCAAGCAGCTAAATACCGTGACGATTTAGAGCCAAAATTTGGTGAAATTGAAATTCTACTTTTGGGAAAAGGCCGCAGCCCAACAAATTCAAGCCAAAATGATCCGCCGCGAATGAAGGTTTTTGGTTATGAACATCTAATCAGTTCCGCACGCACCCAGCTAGATTGGTTACTTAACGAGTTGGAGAGTAATTAAAATGACCATCGCCGACACCGTCTACCAACACGTCAAAGCCCTGCCGCCCGCCAAGGCTTTGAAAGTTTTACATTTCGTTGAGTTTCTGGAATCCAAACCCGACTCAACGCCGAAATCCGTGGCCAACGACGCCTTGGCCGCTTTTGTTCCCAGTCTGCCGGTTGGACAGCGTAGCGACGAAGAGATCAATTCCGCTTTTCGGACAATGCGCGACGAGTGGGATCAACCCTGAAACCGCGCCTATTACAGGCAGGATCGTTAAATTCAGCACGTTGTAAAAGCAGTTGTTTTTATCAACGCCAGTACGGAGATACCATCATGCTACAAGACCAAATCATCGCCGAAATCAAACAAATCCCGGATGACAAACTCGCGGAAATTTACGATTTGATCCATTACTTTCGGTTGGGATTGAGTCGCGAGCGGGTGTCGTCGCCGTCTCGTCCGATTGGTTTGGCCAAACATCAATTCGAGATTCCGCCGGCGTTTTACGATCCATTGCCGGACGAACTGCTGGATGCCTTCGAGGGCAAGTGATGAAAATATTACTGGATACCTGCGCCTTCTTGTGGCTGACCACCGACGCACCGGAACTCAGTTCAAAAGCCAGGCAATCGTTTCAAGACCCCGACAACGCTGTTTATTTGAGCAGTGTGTCGATTTGGGAAATGGTGGTGAAACATCAATTGGGAAAGCTGCCGTTTCCGACCGCCGCCGAGGATTTTATCCGGCAACAATGCGAACAGCATTTCATAGACTACTTGGCTTTGGACGACAAAGCGGTTTTTCAACTCAGCAACCTACCCAATTTGCATCGCGACCCTTTTGACCGAATGCTAGTTTGCCAAGCGATCGCTCATGATCTAGTGCTGCTTACTTCGGATAAGCTAATTACTCAATATCCGGTTGCTAGTTTTTGGTAGGACTTTAGCGGAATGGCAAACACTCGCATTTTGGTAACGGCGCGGCGGGTTGGTCTGTCCTCCTTCTCCCTTTGCTACAATGCCGGCCAATTTGGCTAGACGGATGAAAGGCGATGCGCTTGTTATTGGTGGAAGACGATGCGATTTTGGGTGACGGCATCAAGGCCGGGCTAACCTTGGAAGGTTACGCGGTGGATTGGCTGACCGACGGCGCCCAGGCCGACGAAGCGCTGAAATTAAACCACTACGACCTGATCGTGCTCGATCTGAATCTGCCGCGGATGGACGGCATGACCGTGTTGAAGAACCTGCGCCGCCGCAAGGATGGTACGCCGGTGTTGCTGCTGACCGCCCGCGACGGCGTGGCCGAGCGGGTGGCCGGGCTGGACAACGGCGCCGACGATTACGTCGCCAAACCCTTCGATCTGGCCGAAATCTGCGCCCGGCTGCGGGCTTTGGCCCGCCGCCACGAAGGCCACGCCCAGCCGTTGATCGAACACAAGGGCGTGACCATCGATCCGGCCGCGCACCAAGTGTATTTTCAAGGCAAGCCGGTCGATCTGGCGCAGAAGGAATTCGAAGTGCTCAGCTATCTGCTCGGCCATATCGGCCAAGTGATTTCCCGCGCCCGGCTGGAAGAAGCGCTGTACGCTTGGGGCTCGGAAGTAGAGAGCAATGCGGTGGAAGTCCACATCCACCATCTGCGCAAGAAATTGGACGCCGGTCTGATCCGGACCATACGCGGCGTCGGCTACATCGTCGATCACGACTGATGGCCAAACGCTGGCGGCTGGTGCCGCGTTCGCTGAAAAAGCAACTGCTGTTCTCGCTACTGTCAGCGCTGCTGCTGGGCTGGAGCGTCAGCGCCTATCTAAACTATCAACGCACCCGCGACGAAATCGCCGAATTGTTCAACGCCGAGCTGGCCCAGTCGGCCCGCGTGGTGCAAGCCTTCGTTGATAACATGCTGCGGCTGCGCGCGCTGACTAAATTATGGGAGCGCGAGAAATCCCCGGAATTGTTCGACACGCCCATTCTCGGCCACAAATACGAGCGCAAGATCGCCTTTCAGTTGCGTTCGATCAAGGATGGCCTGGTGCTGCGCTCGGAGAGCGCGCCGGAATTCGCGCTGTCGCTGACCCGCAACGGCTACAGCGAAACGGTCATCGACGATCAACTGTGGCATGTGTTCAGCCTGAGCAGCGAAAACGGCGATTACGTGATTCACGTTGGGCAGCGCGACGACATCCGCCGGCAATTGGTGGAAAGCATCGCCGGTCAGCAAATCGTCGGCGTGCTGATTGCGCTGCCGGTGTTGGGTTTGGCGATCTGGCTGATCGTCAGCCGCACCTTGCGGCCGATCAACCGGCTGAAGGACGAACTGGCCAGCCGCGAGGCGGATTTTCTGGAACCGCTGGCGCTGGACGGCCTGCCGGATGAGATGCTGCCGGTGGTGAACCAGTTGAACGCGCTGTTGGCGATGCTGGAGCAGGCCTTCGCCAATGAACGTAACTTCACCTCGGACGCCTCCCACGAATTGCGCACGCCGCTGGCCGGTCTGCAAACCCAGTTGCAAGTCGCGCAAAAAGCCGCCGATCCGACAATGCGCGCGCAAGCCATCGCCAAGGCCCAGCAGGCCGTGCTGCGGATGACGCATTTGGTCCAGCAACTGTTGACGCTGTCGCGGGTACAGCACCATGCCGCCGCGTTGGCTCTGCAAGCCGTGGACATCCACGAGGCTTTGGTCGGCGCGCTGGCCGATCTGGAGCCGCAAGCCCGCGCCAAGCGCATCGAACTGGAGTTGCATGGCGCCTCCGGGTTGGCCGTGGCCGCCAATCCGCAATTGCTGCAAATCCTGCTGCGCAATCTGCTGGACAACGCCATCAAATACACGCCGGCCGGCGGCGTGGTGAGCGCCACCTGCCGAGCCGAGGCCGACCGGGTGGCTGTCTGCGTGGACGACACCGGTCCCGGCGTCGCCGATGTCGAACTGGAACGGCTGACCCAACGTTTCTACCGTTGCGTCGAAACCGCGCAAAGCGCCGAAGGCAGCGGCCTGGGCCTGTCCATCGTCCAGCGCATCGTCGCGCTGCACGGCGCCGAGATTGGCTTCAGCCGCTCGGCACTCGGCGGCTTGCAGGCGCGGCTGGTGTTGAACAACCCGGTTTAAGACATTCCTACTACCTGGACAACGCCGGATTTCTGGCAACCCTGGCGGTGGACATCATGGACCGTAATTTGTACGAACGAGCCAATGACTGCCGCTGGGCGCTGACTTTTAAATTCAGACAAAACCTGGCTCATCCGGCCATCTCCGCCGAGGATACAGCGCAAATCAGCGAAATTCCGGTTTACATCAATCGTTTGTACACGGTTTACAGCAAGCTTTAGGTATACAACCCCGCTGGAGAAATATTGGTGGTCTCCGATCCGACCGAACTAGGCATCTCTAACTTTCAAGCCGGACGCAGCCAAGATTCGCAAGCAAGATCAAACGGGCGGGCGGTCTTGCAACCTCCTATTCGACGAAAACAGCAAG
>NZ_JBYMAP010000303.1:0-3998 GCF_057766305.1 Methylomonas sp. BG-2
AAATCGAATTCACCGCCCTCGTGGGTCGGCAGGCGAAACAGCGGCGCCGGACTGCCGATAACGGGCGGATCGGCCCAACTCGGCGACGCAAAAGGCAGCCAAGTGAGGATTAAAGCTAAACGTTTAAGCAGCGGTGAATATCTATTCATCTGGACCTCGCGGCAGGTTGGAAAGGGCCGGAACGCGCAGCCGGCGCGGCTCGCGCCGGCCCAAGATTACGCACGCCAACACGACGGAAGCGGCAATCAATTGCGAGCGGCCCACCGCTTCGCCCAGGATCAGCGCCGCGCCGGCCAGCGTCAGGAACGGTTGCAACAATTGCAGTTGACCGATCCGGGCAATACCGCCCATCGCCAAACCTTTATACCACGCGAAAAAGGCCAGATACATGCTGACGAAGCTGACGTAGGCGAAACCGCCCAGACTGGTCCAGCCGACCGTCGACCAATGCGCCGGCGCGGCCAGCCAGACCGCCGGTAACAAACACGGCGCTGCCAACAGCAAGGCCCAACTGATGGTCTGCCACGCGCCCAGCTCGCGCGACATGCGAGCGCCCTCGGCGTAGCCGAAACCGACCGAGGCCACCGCCCCGAGCAGTAGCCAATCGGCCCGGCTAAGCCCTCCCCCGCCTATCCACCAGCAAAAGCCGACGATCGTCGCGCTACCGACCAGCGAGGCCGTCCAATACCGGATGCCGGGGCGTTCGCCGGCCAACCAAGCCGCGCATAGCGCGGTCGCCAAGGGTGCCAGACCGACGATGACCGCGGCATGCGCGGCAGCGGCGGTATACAAGGCCAAAGTCGAGAGCAGCGGAAAACCGACGACCACTCCGGCGGCAACCAGGGCCAGACGCCCGCATTGGCGGCGGGACGGCCGGGGCGCTTTCATCCACCATAGCGCGACGGCCGCCAGCCCGGCGGCGACCACGGCCCGGCCCAGGCCGACGAAGACCGGGTCGAGGTCGGCGACAGCCAGCCGGGTAGCCGGCAAGGTCAAACTGAAGCCCAGGATGCCGAGCATCCCAAAGCAGGCGGCGCGCGTTTGAGTCGGTAGAGTCATGATGAGTTCTCTTGTCGTTAGCGGAATGCCGAATCGCCGGTGAATCAGGCCCGCGGACCCATACAACGATTGACGCACTTATGCTAGCCGACTAAGCCAAAACCAATACAGCCTCAAAAATGTTAAATTTAAACTATACAGATCTCCCAAACACCAGCCTGTATCAGTCACAGCCACCCACAACTGTAGCGGTCGCCCAATGCCATTGCTTTATCAGGAAATCGCCGAGCGCCTCGCCGGCGCCATTGCCCAACAGATTTACCGACCCGGCGAACGCTTGCCCAGCGTGCGCCAATTGGCCGAAACCCAGCAAGTTAGCACCGCGACGGCGGTCCAGGCCTTGCGCTACTTGGAAGACCTCGGCCAGATCGAAGTCAAACCGCGATCCGGGTATTATGTGCGCCCGGCCGCGCCGGCGACCCGATTGCCGGAACCGGCGGAGTCCGGACCGGTATTGCAACCGACACCGGTCAGCGGTCAGGAATTGGTGCTGCGTTTAGCCAAAGCCGCCGCCGAACGTAGCACGGTACCCTTCGGCGCCGCAGTCCCGGCGCCATCCTTTCTGCCGGTCCTTAAAATCGAACGCGCGCTGGCCGGTTGCGCCCGCCGCCATCGCAACCGGATTGCCGGCTACGAACTGGCGCAAGGCAATCCGGAACTCCGCAGACAGATTGCCCGACGCATGTTGGAAGCCGGCTGCGCGCTGGCGGCGGACGACATCGTCGTGACCAACGGCTGCCAAGAGGCCATCGCACTGGCCTTGCGAGCCGTCACCCAAGCCGGCGACATAGTCGCGATCGAGTCGCCGACCTTTTACGGTCAGTTCCAGGTCATCGAAGCCCTGGGTTTGAAGACTATCGAAATCCCCACCCACCCGCGCGACGGCATATCCTTGGAAGCACTGCAACTGGCCTGCGAGCAATGGCCGGTTAAGGCGTGTTTGGTGGTGCCCAACTATAGCAACCCGCTCGGCTTTCTAATGAGCGAGCCGCGTAAGCGCGAACTGTTGATGTTGGCCGGGCGGCATCGGTTCGCGTTGATAGAAGACGACGTCTATGGCGATCTGGGCCATAGCGTGAAGCGGCCACCAGTCATCAAGGCCTGGGACGACGACGGCCGGGTGCTACATTGTTCTTCGTTCTCCAAATCCTTGTCGCCCGGCTTGAGAATTGGCTGGATAGCGCCGGGACGCTATTTAAAGCAAATCGAATACCTAAAATACACCGCCAATCTGGCGACGCCGTCGTTGACGCAACTGGCGGTCGCCGAACTGTTGGCCGACGGCACGTTCGAGCGCGGCCTGCGCCTATCCCGCCGCCGCTATGCAGAGGCCGTCGCGAAAATGACCGAAGCTATCGTCCGGTATTTTCCCGCCGCCACCAAACTGACTCAACCGGCCGGCGGTTTCGTCCTGTGGCTGGAATTGCCCGAAGCGGTCGATGCGTTGCTGTTGGCTCAGCGGGCCTTGACCGAGGGCATCAGTATCGCTCCCGGTCCGGTCTTTTCGGCAACCGGTAAATACCGCAACTTTATCCGTATTAACTGTGCCTGCGATTGGGATCGAAACATCGAACGCGCCATCGAGAAATTGGGCCGTCTGGTTGCCACCGCCTGAGCCTATCCAATCCCGCGGCCGAAGCGGCCCAGCCCGGACGGGGCAAGCGGTTTTACGCGATGCGGCGGCCCAGCCCCGGAGTTTGATTAGGCTCACAGTTTTGCCGGGACCGGCTCGGAAAAATCGTGATACAGTTCGAAGTCTGTTTCGCCCACCGCGCAATGCATTGGCGATTGCAAACATTACAACCATGGGGTATCCGCAACCGATGCTCAGAAAAACTGTATTGATCGTCGACGACGCGCCGGAAAACCTGACGGTTCTTAGCGATTTGCTGGCGCCGTTGTACCGGGTCCTGGTCGCCAATTCCGGCCGGAAAGCCCTTGCCATCGCCGGTGCCAAACCTCGCCCGGATTTGGTATTGCTGGATGTCATGATGCCGGAGATGGACGGTTATCAAGTCTTCGAACAATTGCGCCGACAAACGCAAACCGCCGACATTCCGGTGATTTTCGTCACCGCGATGGATAGTGCCGAAGCCGAGTTGCAAGGCCTGGATGCCGGCGCGGTCGATTACATCACCAAACCGATCACCGCCCCCATCTTGCTGGCCAGGGTCCGCAATCAATTGGAACTAAAGCAATCCCGAGACTGGCTACGCATCCGCAACAACCGGCTGGAATCGGAAATCGCCAGACGCATGAGCGAAAACGAAGCGATTCAAGACGTCAGCATCCGCGCGCTGGCCCGATTGGCTGAAATCCGGGACACCGAAACCGGTAATCACATTCTACGCACTCAGTGTTACGTGCATACCCTTGCGGAAAAGCTCGCGCCCCACTCCCGCTTCGCGGCACTGTTAACCGACGACTACATCAAACTGCTGGCCCAGTCGGCACCGCTGCACGATATTGGCAAGGTCGGCATTCCGGATGCGATATTGCGCAAGCCCGGCCCGCTGGACGCGCGGGAATGGGCCATTATGAAAACCCACGCCAAACTGGGCAGCGACGCGATCGAATCGGCCGAACGCGAAGGCGCCGGCCCGGTGGCCTTCTTGAATCTGGCCAAGGAAATCGCGCATTGGCACCACGAAAAATGGGACGGCAGCGGCTATCCGGATGGCTTGCGCGGCGACGCGATCCCGCTGTCCGCGCGGATCATGGCCTTGGCCGACGTATTCGACGCCCTGATTTCGCGGCGGGTTTACAAGGAAGCCCTGCCTATCTCCGAAGTACGGCGCATTATCGAGGAAGGTAAGGGCCGACATTTCGACCCCGACCTCGTCGATGCCTTTTTCGGCGACTTCGAGGCTTTTCAAACAATAGCCGACACCTACCGCGACGATGCAACCTCTTAAACCATTTGCCGCCATGGCGCTTTT
>NZ_JBYMAP010000304.1:0-3944 GCF_057766305.1 Methylomonas sp. BG-2
ATGGCGCTGATTTTCGACCGGATCAAGTCGGCGACGGTTTGATCGTGGTCGGCGGATTCGTCCCGACAAGACATGACGAATATCGGGATATTTATTGATGAGGAAACGTATGAAACCAAACTTGTTTAAACAGTCGACGGCCGCCGCGCTGACGGTGTTGGCCGGGGCGTTCGGCGTGGCGCAGGCCGGTACGCTGAGCGTCGATTCGGTCGCCGATACTTATCTGAACAGCGATCCCTTGCTGTCCAACCGCGATTGGTCCAATTTCGGTTCGATGGGAATTTCGGCGAATCTGGCCAACCCGGAAAAGGGCATGACCACCCCGAGAACCATGGATGCGTTAATTGCCTACGATACCGCGGCCATCAAAAGCGGCTTCGATGCCGAATTCGGCGCCGGCAACTGGCGGATCACCGATGTGAAGGTGAAGTGGTATTCCAATTACGACATCCTCGGTATAGCCCCCACGAATCCTCAGCTGAATGTGCCGGCCGCCGGTTCGTTCAATATTTCCCTGCTGACCCATGACGACTGGTTCGATCCGGCGTCGGCCGGCGACAAGGGGTTTGCCAACACCGATTTGAATTGGGATTCGGTATTCGGCAGCGGCGGTAAATACGGCCATTTGCTGGACGGCGTGCAAGTCCTGGGTACTTACGGTTACACCGGCGGCGATTTCAACGGCGGCAACAATTGCCTGAACGAGGTGTGCGCGCCGCGCTTCTGGGACTTGGGCGACAACGCCGCGCTATTCGCCAGCATCGCCAACGGCGGTTTCGTGTCGCTGTTCGGTTCGGCGGCGGATGGCAACGTGACCTATATCGTCAGCCAACGCAGCGCGGCCGGCGCCCATCCGCAACTGTTCGTCAGCGCCGCCGCCGTGCCGTTGCCGGCCGGAATCGGGCTGTTTATTAGCAGCTGCCTGGCGCTGTTCAGCCTATCGGGCCGCCGCTATTCCGCCGCGACGACGCCGTCGACGTTGACCACGCTTGTCTAGTCCGGACTGTCATTATTTTCAAACGTCTTAAGGGAATACTCATGAATCTGTTTACCAACCGTCGCGTTGCGCTGACAACCGCGTTGGCCGCGACGCTGGCCGGCCAAGCCGGCACCGCCTTGGCCGCCAGTACCATCAATCTCGATGCGGTGGCCGATACCTTTATTTCCAGCGATCCGGATTATGCCGATCGGGACATGTCGGCGTTCGGCGCGATGCAGATTTCCGCCGATCTGCCGGATTACATCCAGGGCATCTTTTACCCCAGAACCCTGGATTTTCTGGTGGCCTACGACACGGCGGCGATCAAGGCCGGTTTCGATGCGCAATACGGCATCGGCAACTGGCATGTCACCGACGTCCAAGTCAAGTGGTATACCAACTTCGACATCCTCGGCGTACCGGCGCACAACCCTCAATTCAACGTGCCGTCCGCCGGGTCCTTCAACATTTCGCTGCTGGCGGACAATGCCTGGTTCGACGAACAGGCCGCCGGCCCGTTAGGGCTGGCCAATAACGATCTGAACTGGAATTCGGTGTTCGGTGCCGGCGGTAAATACGCCACGCTGTTGGACGGCATCCAGACCCTAGGCACTTATAGTTATACCGGTGGCGATTTTAACGGCACCAACAATTGCAGCAACGACGTCTGCGCGCCGCGCTTCTGGGACCTGGGCGATAACGCCGACCTGCTGAACATCGTTGCCAACGGCGGCACCGTGTCGCTGTTCGGCTCGGCGGCGGACGCCAACGTGACTTATCTGGTCAACCAGCTCACCAAACCCGGCGGGCATTCGCAGATCTTCGTCAGCGCCGAGGCCGGAGCGGCATCGGTGCCGATTCCGGCCGGACTCTGGCTGTTCCTCGGCGGCGGATTGCCGTGGCTGGCCGCGCGGCGCTCAAAATTCGTCGGCCGAGGCGTCCTCCCGGTCCGAAACCACCGTGAATAGCGAGGCGGCCATGCGAACGATCAAAAACCTGTTGCTGGCCGGCGGCCTACTGGCGGCGCCAGCGGCGCTGGCCATCGGTCCGGTGCCGGTATCGTTGCGCAACGTGCCGGTGCCGCCGGTGCCTGGGCTGCTGGACGGCGCCGCGCCCATCGTCGTCAACCAAAATGCCGCGATTGCCTTGGGCAAGGCTTTGTTCTGGGACCAGGCGCTCGGTAGCGACGGCCAGGCCTGTGCCTCCTGCCATTTTCACGCCGGCGCCGACGGCCGCACCAAGAATCAAATCAATCCCGGCCAGAACAGCGTCCGTGCCAGCGGCCAAGATTTCGATAGTTTGCCTTCCGGCGGCGGCGGTCCCAATCATCAACTGACGCTCGACGATTTCCCGTTGCACCGGTTCAGCGATCCGGGCAATAACGCCAGCCAGGTGGTGTTCAGCAGCGACGACGTGGTCGGTTCCGCCGGCGGCTTCAGCGGACAATTCCACGGCGCTTCCCAATTCGGCGACGCCAACGATCAATGCGCGCGCGGCGCCGATCCGCTGTTCAACGTCGCCGGCGTCGGCACCCGGCAAACTGCCGCGCGTAACGCCCCCAGCGTCATCAACGCGGCGTTCAACCACCGCAGTTTCTGGGACGGCCGCGCCAACAATATTTTCAACGGCAGCAGCCCTTGGGGCGAGCGCGATCCGAATGCCGGCGTCTGGGTCAAACTAAATGCCAAAACGGTCGCCAAGCAAAGGCTACATTTGGTCAATGCCTCTTTGGCCTCGCAGGCGGTGGCACCGCCGACCAACACCGCCGAAATGAGTTGTAACGGCCGCTATTGGCCGGACATCGGCCGCAAGCTGTTGTCCAGGCAGGGCTTGCGCGACCAACTGGTTCATCCGCAAGACAGCGTGTTGGGAGCACTCAGCCTTGCCGGCGGCGCAAACCCGAAACCGGGTTTGAAAACGACTTACCGCAGCCTGGTCACCCAGGCATTCGATCCCCGCTACTGGTCGTACAGCGGCACCGGCCCGTTCGGCGCGCCGGCTGGGGGCATGCCCTACAATCAAATGGAAGCCAATTTCGTCATGTTTTTCGGGCTTGCCGTTCAGTTGTACGAGTCGACGCTGGTGTCGGACCAAGCGCCGTTCGATCTCAGCCCGATCGACGCCAACATGAAGCCGACCTGGAGCAACATAACCGCTGCCACGCCGGCCGAAACCCAGGCCCTGGTTGCCTCGTTGAAAAACGGCGTGGAATTGTTCGTCAACAACCATTGCAATTTATGTCACGCCGGTCCGGTCTTCAGTCTGGCGGCGGTGGCGGCCAATGCCGCATTGTTGACCCCAATCGCCGGAAGCCGCTTCGGCCCGCCGGATACGCCGATCGCGTTCGGCCCGAATGCCTTCGGTCCATTCGGCGCCGCCGCCAAGGGCGGCATCAATCGCTACGGCAATACCGTGACCCGCGATACCAACATTCAGCAACTGCCGAAATTCATGGATTTGGGCTACGCAAACAATGGGGCCGTTGACGTTGCGGACGATCCCGGCGTGGGCGGCTTGGACGATTTCGGCAATCCCTTGTCCTACAGCGCGCAATACGTCGAATATCTATTGGGCAATGCGTCGGGTATGGTCGATCCGGGCGTGAACGGTATTCGCGCCTGCGACTTCATCAGTCCGCTGGCCTATGGCTTAGCCGTGAATCTGCCCAATGTGTTCCTGCCCGGCGACGGCCTGCAGGCCGACGGTACCCGCGAAGGCGCGCTGCGCAATCAAAACTGCGTGAATGCGGTGACCGCTTATATTCCCACCCCGGCCGCCGCGCTAGCCAATTTGTCCGGCACGAAGATGGCGCTGGCGACCGAGGGTGCATTCAAGATTCCGACCTTGCGCAACGTGGAATTGACCGGCCCCTACATGCACAACGGCGGCATGGCGACCTTGCGACAGGTGATCGAGTTCTACGGCCGGCACGGCAACTTTACCAGCGACAGTCTGCACTTTCATT
>NZ_JBYMAP010000305.1:0-3895 GCF_057766305.1 Methylomonas sp. BG-2
CAAATTCGACGCCGCTCAGCGGGCGGTTCCCGACCGCGAGTGGAGCGGGTAATTCTCGCTCGATGCCGGCTGCGGTCAAACCGACCAATACGAATTTATCCTTGAAAACCTGGCCGCTCACCGCGCCGGATAGGACGTCGGCGTACGATACCCGGACGAAGTCGCTACTGATGTCGTAAAACGGTAAACCGACCCTATGGTCGCCGGCCAATCCGTTGGCGGAGTCCGTCAGGTTCGCGCCGGTTCGCGCGCCGGTGGTCGATCTCAATGCGTCCGGATAACGGACCGCGTAGATCGCTAAGGCCATGGCCGGCCAATGAGCGCTGCCAAGCCCGCTCCACAACAGTAGACCGCGGCCAACGCCGTCTTTGTCCATCTCCAGGTTGGCATGGCCCAGAATCGCCGCCGAGCGAAACGAAGCGATCGGCAAGGTTTCGACCAGAGAGCCGGCGTTGCTTTCGATGATGACGGGTAGAATCACCGGGCCGCTGTTCCGCAAGGCGCGGGATAGTTCCGCATCGGCTTGCGGGTGTTCGGCATCGGGCTCGGAAAACACAAAATCCAGCGCGATCGCGGTGGGCCGCGCGGCCGCGAGTTCGCGCAACAGCTTGGCGTGAATATCGCGAGGCCAGGGCCAGCGCCCCAGCGCGGCTAGACTACGCTGATCGACTTCAACGATGACGATGTCGGCGGAGGCCGGCTGGGCCAGCCAATTCAAACAGGCGTCGTACAGCCAGCGGTCCAATCGCCAAGCGGCGTCGCTCCAGGTCAAGGCCACTATCGCGATGCCCAGGATCAGCGCGATGGGCGTTTGCTTGCTTAGCCGTCTTGGCATCGATGCGGGAAATGGTTCGAAGAATCACCGCCGAGTATAGTCAGTGGACGGCATTTTGACATTTCGAAACAGTTCGCGTTTTGAGCAAACATTCGTGGCTGCGGTTTTTGCCGCGTCTGTCGGCCGGACCAAGAGTTCTTCTGAGTTCACGCCCAAACGGCCGGGGAGAAACCGCCATCCCGCGCTTCCCATTGCCCCAGACCCCTGGGCGAGCGGCGGCTCTGATGGCTGATGGGGCCTAGAGCATTTTCTTCAGCCGGTACAGCGTGTCCAAGGCCTGGCGCGGACTGAGGTGGTCCGGATCGATTTCTTCCAGCAGCACCACCGCCGGATGGCATTCGCGGCTGGTAAACAAATCGAACTGATTGATTTCCTGGTGGCTTTGCTGCTCGATGTAAGCCGTATTTTCCAGTTGCGCCAGTTTTTGTTTGGCATTGGCGATCACCGACTGCGGCACGCCGGCCAGTGCCGCGACCTGCAGGCCGTAGCTCTGGCTGGCCGGGCCGTCTTTCACCGCGTGTAGAAATACGATCTTGTCGCCGTGCTCCATCGCATCCAAATGAATGTTGTGGATGCCGGTTTGCTCCTCGGCCAGCGTGGTCAGTTCGAAATAGTGGGTCGCGAACAGGGTAAAGGCTTTGACGTTGCGCGCCAGATAATCGGCGCACGCCCAGGCCAGCGACAAACCGTCGAAAGTGCTGGTGCCGCGGCCGATTTCGTCCATCAAAATCAGGCTGTTGGCGCTGGCGTTGTGCAGGATGTTGGCGGTTTCCGACATTTCCACCATGAAGGTGGAGCGGCCGCTGGCCAAGTCGTCGGAAGCGCCGATGCGGGTGAAGATTTTGTCGATCGGCCCGCAGCTCAAAGACTGCGCCGGCACGTAGCAGCCGATGTGCGCCAGCAACACGATCAGCGCGGCTTGGCGCATGTAGGTCGATTTACCGCCCATGTTGGGGCCGGTGATGACCAGCATCCGCCGCTCGCCGGAAAAATCCAGATCGTTGGCGACGAAGGGGATGCTGGACAATTGTTCGACCACTGGATGGCGGCCGGCAACGATATGGATGCCGGGTTCCTGGGTCAATATCGGTTGAGACCAATTCAGGGTTTCGGCGCGCTCGGCAAAGTTGACCAGCACGTCGAGCTCGGCCAGCGCCGTGGCGCATTGCTGCAAATCCAGCAAAGCCTCGCCCAGCGTGCCCAGCAAGTCGTCGTACAATGCTTTTTCGAAAGCCAGCGATTTTTCCCGCGCGCTCAGCACTTTGTCCTCGAACGATTTTAGCTCCGGGGTGATATAGCGTTCGGCGCCCTTCAGCGTTTGTTTACGGGTGTAATGCACCGGCACTTTGTCGGCTTGGGCATTGGAGATTTCGATGTAATAACCGTGCACCCGGTTGTAATTGACCTTCAGGTTGGCGATGCCGGTGGCGGCCCGCTCGCGCTGCTCCATGTCGATCAAAAACTGGTCGGCGTTCTGGCTGAGGTTGCGCAGTTCGTCCAGTTCAGCGTTGAAGCCCGGCGCGATGACGCCCCCGTCGCGGATCAAGACCGGCGGATTGTCGATGATCGCGCGTTGCAGCAGATCGACCAGTTCCGGGTGTTCTTTGAGTTGCTGGCGTAAGGCTTCCAAGTGAGGATTGTCGCTACCGGCCAGTTTTTGTTGCAGCTCCGGCAGCACCGCCAAGGTTAGGCGCAGGGTCAACAGGTCGCGCGGTCTGGCCGATTTCAACGCAATCCGTGAGCTGATGCGCTCAATGTCGCCGACTTGGCGCAGGCTGGCTTGAAGGTCGCGATACAACTCGTGGTCGATCAGACTGGCGATGCAGGCGTAACGGCCGTTGACTACCGCCTGATCGCGCAACGGCCGATGCAGCCAGCGCCGCAAACAGCGGCTGCCCATTGCGGTGGCGGTTTTGTCCAGCACGCCGAGCAGCGTGTATTGCAGCTGGCCGCTGGGGTGGCTGTCCAACTCCAGGTTGCGGCGGCTGGCGGCGTCCAGGCTGATGCTGTCGTCGGCGTGCTCGACGGCGATGCCCTGGATGTGGGGCAGGGCGTTGAACTGGGTGTCGCGCACGTATTGCAGCAGGCAGCCGGCCGCGCAAATCGCCGCCGGCAGTTGCTCGCAACCGAAGCCCTTCAAGTCGTGGCAATTGAATTGCTTCAAAATCAGTTGTCGGCAACTGTCGAGCTCGAAATGCCAGGGCGGCCGTTTGCACAGGCCCTTGCGCTCCTTGATCGCGGCGGGCAGGGCTTGGTCTTCGCTGAACAGCAGTTCGGCCGGATTCAAGCGCTCGATTTCCGCCAGCAACTGGCTATCGTCGTCCAGTTGTTGCAGCACGAACTTGCCGCTGGTCAAATCCAGGCAAGCCAGACCGATCAATTTATCGAAGCGCGCCAGCGCCACCAGCAGATTATCCTTGCGGTCTTCCAGCAGAGCCTCGTCGGTGACCGTGCCGGGCGTGACGATGCGTACCACCTTGCGCTCGACCGGTCCCTTGGATTTGGCGGGGTCGCCGATCTGCTCGCAAATCGCGATCGATTCGCCCTGTTTCAGCAAGCGGGCGATGTAATTTTCGGCGGCATGATACGGAATCCCGGCCATCGGAATCGGCGCTCCGGCTGAACTGCCGCGCGCGGTCAATGTAATATCGAGCAATTGCGCGGCGCGCTTGGCGTCGTCGTAAAACAGCTCGTAAAAATCGCCCATCCGATAAAACAATAAGATTTCGGGATGTTGAGACTTGATGCGCAGGTATTGCTGCATCATCGGGGTGTGCTGGGCGCTGGAATTGGGTGTCGCCTGGGTGGTCATGGATAACGAATTTGAGGAGTAAATTTTATATCGGCGTGGCAACGTCCGGTGGGTGATCGCCTCCCAGTTTGCCGGGCGTCAAAATCGGCGAATGGGCGGGCCACCCAACCGGTGGCTGGCGCGAGCGGGGCTCGCGTTGCAGTCTGGGGTTGCTGACGGTTCGCTAGCGACAATTGGTCGCCGACGAATTGCACAATCTGCCGATCGCGTTAACGATGTGTTTCGCGCGGCGATTTTTAGCCGCCGAC
>NZ_JBYMAP010000306.1:0-3852 GCF_057766305.1 Methylomonas sp. BG-2
TTATGGAATTGCCAATCCCGACCCGCCAAAGCATGACCGCCATTCCGGAACACCGGTTGAATCCGCCTGCTTTCAAACCACAGTCCACCACCAGCATCAGGAGATATTCAACATGCCGTCGCTCATCGTCGCCAAGGCTAGTGCAATCGCTCGCGCCACCACGCCGGCCATGAAACCGGCGTTATCGCAGTTTCAGCGCGCGCGGTCGCCGGCCCGATGTATCGCGACCGGCGCGGCACTGGCATTCGCGCTAGCCGCCTGCGGCGGCAGCGACGCGCGGCGACCCGCACCACCAAAATTGATCGACACCGGCAAACCGGCCCTACACGCCATCGACAGCCAAGACCTGCGGCAATCGATGCAGCGCATGCATAACTTGATGTACGAACGCAATTTGACCGAGCACGAAATGGACAACCAGCGCCGCGAAGCGTTGTACCGCGTGCAACAAGCGGCGGAAGGCGTCGAGCAAGCGCTGACAGACATGCGCCAAGCCTTGCCGCGCCTGCATCTGGAGCCCGACGAACAAAAAGTCTTCGCTTCGCTGGCGGACAAACTGCTGATCCAGGCCGGCCAACTCAAATCCCAAGCGCAAACACTGCAACTCGACGCGATTCCAGCCACGTTGGAAGCCATCTCGGCCACCTGTACGTCCTGCCACGAGTTGTTCCGCGATTTCAGGAAACCGGGAGATCAATAATGCCTAGCCATCCCCGCCTGCTTCTAACCATCGCTAGCAGTCTGATCCCGTTTACGGTCGCGGCCGACGACGACGTGCGCGCGTTGCTGCTCCAACTCGGCAAACAGGTCGCCGAGCTCAAGCAACACGCCGATCAAGCCGATGCCAGAATCCGCGAACTGGAATCCAGTTTGGCCGTGGAGCAACAAAAAAATCGGCAACTGGCGGCGCAAACTCCGACTGCGGCATCGCCGAACACCGCCGGCGCCGCTTCGACAACTCCGACAATCAGCACCGCCGAAATCAAGCCCGACCCCAAACCGCCGGTCACGTTGGGCGATACCAAGGGCACCTTTAAAATACCCGGCACCGATACCTCGTTGGGCTTCGGCGGTTTCGTAAAACTGGATGTCGCCGAGAGCAGCGTCAGCACCGGCGACGCGAATCATTTCGGCGATCAAATCTTGTTGGTTCCGAACATCCCACTCGATCATCGCGGCGAAGACAGCCAACTCATTTTCAACGCGCGGGAAAGCCGCTTCTGGTTCAAATCCTTCACGCCCAGTCGCTGGGGCGATTTGAACACCTACTTGGAGTTGGATCTTTACGGAGCCGCCGCCAACTATACCCCCAGGCTACGCCACGCCTACGGCTCGTTCGGTAATTTCCTGGCCGGCCAAACCTGGACCACGTTTTTAAACGAATTGGCCGCCCCGGATACGCTGGACTTCTCCGGCCCGGTCGGCCTCTCTAAATTTCGCCAACCTTTACTGCGTTGGACCCAACCGTTTAAAGTGGCCGGTGCGAGCTTCGACCTGCAATTGGCGGCTGAATCGCCCAACAGCACGCTATGGACCAGGGGTACTTGGGCGCCGGTCGCTCGCACGCTGATCTACGACAACCTCACCGCCACCGGCGACGATCGCTATCCGGACCTGATCGCGAAACTGGTCTACAAACCGGACTGGGGCAATCTGTCACTGGCCGCCATGGGCCGGCAGATTCGCAATGCCAACAACAGCAGCGGCGCGGCTGGGGAAGCCTGGGGCGGCGGCCTCAGCCTGGCCGGCAAGATCAACGTCTTCGAACTCGACAACCTGCGCTTCACGCTGAATTACGGCAACGCGATAGGCCGTTACTCGTCGGTCAACCGTCTGGAAGACGCCGCGCTGGATGCGGCCGGCAACCTGCATTTGGTCAATGTCTACAGCGCCTTGGCCGCCTACCAACATTGGTGGAGCAACAGCTGGCGCAGCACGATTGCCTACGGTTTCGAACAAGCCGACCAACCCGACTTCGTGGCGGCGACGATGACTCGCCAAGCCCAGTCGGTACACGCTAATTTGCTGTGGAACCCGTTGCCGCAAGCGACCCTGGGTATCGAATACCTATACGGCAGCCGCGAACTGATCGACGGCCGCAACGGCAATATCAGCCGAGCCATGTTTTCGGCGAAATACAATTTTTGAAATTTGCCGAAAGCGGCGAAAGTTCGCGCCGTCACCCCGCTATTCCCTTACTTTTCGACTAGGCTTATCGCATCGGTACCTTTAAACGGGCTCAATCATACGATCAGCAATCTCGGTATCTTCGAGCATTGATTCGCCGAAACTCAATACCGAATGCATAAAACAACCATTCGATCCGAAATTTAGGAGGACACCATGTTTAACAACATGAAAATCGCAGTAAAACTCGGACTTAGCTTTGGAGCCGTCTTGCTCCTGCTGGGCTCCATCGTCTGGGTCGGGATCGCCAATATGAGTAGCCTAGCCGAAACCACCCGATCCATCGTCGAAGAAGACTTCGTTAAGGTGAAGTACACCAGCGACATGATCGAAAATACGCTGGATAACGGCCGCCTGATGCGCAATATGCTGCTCAACGACGACGAAACCAAGTTTCAGGAAATGAAACGGGACCTGGCGGCCAATCGCGACGACAACAAGAACATACTCGCCAAATTGGACGCCTTGGTTCAATCCGAAAAAGGCCGGGAATTACTCGACGCCGCCGGCGGTTTGCGCAATCAGCTCGCACCGAAATACGAGACCTTTTACAGTCTGTTAGCGGACAAAAACAAAGGGAAGGCTGCCGCTACCGAGTTTCTGATGAAAGACTGGGCGCCCAATAATACGGCTTACGTCACCAGCCTGAAAGCGATAAGCGACTTTCAAAACGAGCGGATGAAACAGGCGTCGAAGAACGCTGACGATTTGTACGACAACAGCCGCAACCTAATGTTTGGCGTCGCGCTGGTCGCGTTGCTGGTTAGCGCGCTGATCGCCTGGTTTGTGACGCGTGGGTTAATGCGCCAACTGGGCGGCGAACCAGGCGATGTGGCCGCGTTGGCCAACCAAGTCGCGATCGGCGATCTCGGCAGCGAAATCCGCTTGGCCGTCGGCGACACGACCAGCGTAATGGCCGCGATGAAGCATATGAGCGACACCATCAAAGCCCTGCTAGCCGGCATGGAGCATATGGCCAAAGAGCACGAAAAAGGCGACATCGACGTTGTCGTGGCTACCGAAAAGTTTCAAGGCAGTTTTCGGACCATGGCGCAAGGCGTCAACGACATGGTCGGCGCCCATATTGCCGTCAAGAAAAAAGCCATGGCGGTATTCAAGGCGTTCGGTAACGGCAATTTCGAAGCCGACATCGAAAAGCTGCCCGGCAAAAAAGTGTTTATCAACGAAGCCGTCGATCTGGTGCGCGCCAACCTGAAGGCCGTTATCGCCGACACCGATACCCTGATCAAGGCCGCCGCCGAGGGCAATCTGGGTGTCCGAGCCGATGCCGGTAAACACCAGGGCGATTTTCGCAGATTGGTACAGGGCATCAACGACATCATCGACGGCATCGTACTGCCGGTGAACGAGGCGGTGGAAGTGCTGGCCCTGGTCGAGCAAGGCGATCTGACGCGAACCGTGAAAGGCAACTATCAAGGCCAACTCGGCGAATTCAAGGACACCGTCAACAATACCATTGCCAAATTGTCCGAAACCATCGCCGAAGTCATCTCGGCCACCAATCAGCTAAGCAACGCCTCCGAGCAAATTCAGTCCACCTCGCAATCGCTGTCGCAAGCCGCCAGCGAGCAAGCCGCCGGCGTCGAGGAAACCAGCGCCAGCATCGAGGAAATGGCCGCCAGCATCGGCCAAAACGCCGAGAAT
>NZ_JBYMAP010000307.1:0-3828 GCF_057766305.1 Methylomonas sp. BG-2
CTCGACGAAATCGCCGGCGGCACCGGCGACCGCTATCTGCTGAAAATCGCCGACGGCGCCATTTATCTGGCGGCGGATATTCATTTGGTGATAGCCGCCGGCGCGAATCTGGCCGCGATAAATTGTCTGGCGGACGCGGATAGTTAATTCGGCATTGGCGTTGCCGGCCCCGCCTCGGCGGGAGCTCGTCAAGCCGTTTTCGCTCCCCGCCGCATCTCGCGTTATCATGCCCCCGCCGCCAGTCGGCTATAAATAACAATAACGAGAAAGCCGCCGGACTCGCCCGCATCGAGAACCGGCGGCAGCTTGGGGGAGCGCATGAATTCAAATCCCGGCCGGAATATCCCGGCCTATCGCCAACTCAAACGCTTGCGGACCGCGTTGGCGGTCGCGCAGGGCGTGCGCTTGCAGGCCAAATTGGCCCAGGAGCTGGAAGCCACGGTTTCGCACGACCAGACCAAGCGCGTGACCTATCTGACCAGCCTGTTCACCCGGATCCACCGGGAAATGTTCAGCGACTGGAAGGAGCAGGTAACGGTCCACCACCGGCCTGGCACGATGCCGGAAGCCGATTGCCGCACCCGATTTCGGATCGCGATTGAAAGCCTGGTGCTCGACGGCGACGACAATCTCGAAACCGCCTTGTTCGACAACAACGGTTTCGTGGTGCGCAGCGCCGATATCGCCGACCGGCTCGCCAAGCTGTACCAAGCCTTGCGCGGCATTCGGCCCTACGGCTACGGCAACCGGATCACGTTGGATTTTTTCATTACCGCGCTCGGCAATTTGCCGGCCTTCAAGGCGGTCTATGAGCAGGGCATCGATTTTCGCCGGCTGAGCTGCGACGACGCCCGCGCCTTGCACGATCCGGCCGCCAATCACACCGCGTTGCGCCTGGCCTTCGAGCACGCGCTGGAACCGGCGCGCACCCAAAGCTTGGGCAATCAGGCCAACCGTTACGGCAAGTGGCCGGAAAACAAGTATTTCCTGCAAGGCTTGCCGTTTTTGTCCTACACCACCGCCGACGGCGTTAAATGTCTGGTCACCGTGACCGGCGGTCTGGTGCCGTTGAGCTGCATCCGGGCCGAGGAATTCATTACCGGCCAACATTTCGTCGACAATCCGCTCGGCGTGTCCGAGAGCGTTGTCGGCTATTTGCCGGGCACCGAGGATTTGCGCCAACCCGGCAAGACCGAGATCGACGCAATCCCGATCCGCGCCGACGGCGTGGCGCCGCTGTTTTGCCTGGACATCAACATCCTGACCTCGCTGCGGCCGCCCAGCCACGCCGAGCTGCTGGATTTGCTGAAGCAATGCGCCGGCGAGCAGGCCAGTTTGTTCGTACTGGCCGGTAACGAGCCGCTGAAAAACAAGATGTTGGCCGCCAGCCACGGCGAGAACCGCTTGATGCGCACCGTGGAGATTGCCTACCAGCGCTTGACCAAAATCGACGGGATACTTTCGACGATACTCGAGGCGATTTTCGCCGGCAAAACCCCGGTCGAGCAGCCGACCTTGTTCATGTGCATGGGCGGGGCCGGGGCCGGCAAGACAGCGGTCGAGGAAATCGCCAAGGCGCAATGCGGCGATAATTTCGTGATCGCCTCGCTCGACGAATTTCGCAAACTCAGCGATTTGTACCGCTTGCTGACCGCCGCCGACCACCACAGCGACGACTATGTTTACGTCGAACCCTTCGCCAACCGCTTGCGCGATTTGGTGGCCGAACAAGCCCGCTTGCGGCGCATCAACATTCTTTACGACGGGACGGCCATCCCGTATCAGCCGCGTTACTCGACCATCGTCCAGCACTACCACGCCGCCGGCTTCAACACCCGGATCGCGGCGGTCGACGCGTTTTTAGTCAAGCCGGCCGGCCGCGAGCAGGAGCTGTCGCGGGCCGGGGTGATCGGCAGCGTCACGGCCCGCTTCGAAACCACCGGCCGCGCCCTGCCCTGGGTGGTGACGATAGACAAGCACATCCGCTCGCCGCACGCCTTTTTGCTGGCTTTGGCCGATACCGCGCTGGACAAATTGGCCTTGTTCGCCAACGACGGCGAGCGCGACCGCCATTATCTGGTTGCGGAAAGTTTCGTATGCGGCGACGACGAGGTGCGGGCGATGCAGCGCCACCAGCTCAACGGCAGTCTGGCGCAACACTGGCGAAGCTTAATTTGCCAGCGGCCGGATTCGGTGTTGAAAAATCTGGCCGCCGACCGCGCCGGCCTGGACGCCTTGATCGCCCGCAACCCGGCGCTGAACGAGGACAACGTCGGCTATCTGATTTACGCCGGTAGCGAGACCAACCGGGTGCTGGCGATCTACCATTTGCGCCGCTTGGTGGATTTCGTACAAAAACGCCAGCTTAACCCCAACGCCTCCGGCGAAGACGGCTTGCTGCACAAACCCGCGGCGCTGGCCTTCCACGTCGATCCGGCGGCCAAGGAATCCTGGACGACGCGGTTGCAGGGGAGTGTGGAGTAAGGATGGAATGGCGCGAGCGGGGGCGTAAGGCTTGCGACCCGTGAGTAGATGTAGGATACGCATCGCGTACCATTGAAAGGCCGTCATGGTGGCGAAAACCGGAAGGTACGCGGTAGGTATCCGATTACGGCGCGCAGCTGACGACCAACTCGTCGCTAAATTGGCCGACTTCCACATCCTTGATCACATAAACCGCCGTGTAGCGGCGCAATTCAGGCTTGCCGGCCACCAATAGCGGGCGGTTATCGACATAGCGGGTTTGAGTATCCCGGGCCAAAAATACAAACTCGCTTTCATTCTCGCGCTGGGAATAAATATTGATACCGTCGCTTTTGTATTTTTGAAAACTCAACACCACATTACCGCCTGTCTGATCGGCAGCCTTCAGCACCGGTTTGGCGTCGGTTAAATCGGTATTGATTTCCGCACCGACGATACCCAACAAACTACCCAAGGCGTCGGTATAGCCGGGATGAGCCTTGATGCGCCGCGCCAGCGCTCTCACCTTGTTCTCGAATTGGCCGCGATAAGCCTGCTTATCGGCGGTCGCATGATGCGCGGCCGCGGCGGCAATATTGGCGGCGGATACCTTGCCATGCAATTCTTGATTATCGGTATTGCAAGCGGCAATGTCCTCATCGGATAAACCCAGCTGGTTTTTTAACGCGGCTAGATTGAGGATAAACCGGTCATGCCACATCAATAACTCACCATCCGGACGGGGAAAATAATCTGATTTAGCCATCAGTGTGCTCCTTAAAAAAAACAACGATATGCAAGCCGGTAGCAGCCGACAGGCCGAATTTCCGGCGAAAGTATTGGGATCTATCAATGGGAAATGACTAGTGGTAGAACTATGTCGCAAATGAGTATAGATAAGCCCGCAACTTACACAAGTGCGGCTAAATGTCGCGCGGTTGCATCATAAATTCGGCCGAAGGCGCAGACATACGCTTAAATGACACTTCCGAAGCACTCGTGCGGATTGCCGACCACCGCGAAGGCGTTCCAAACCGTCCCGGCGGCATATAAAAATCCCCTGACGGCATATCCCAATGTCCGGAATGCACCTCCGCAGACCTGGAAGGCACCCCCACCAGGCTCGAAGGCGCAACCAAGAGACGCGAAGGCACCGCCGGACTTGTCGGGGATACCGCCGAGAGCTTTTTATACGCCGCTGGCTTGGGTTTATATGCGGCCGGGACTGATGGGAGTATGTTCTGAACGCTTTTTTAATCTACTAAATTCGAATTCAAACCCAATTTTCTTCTTTTATTTAGACAATGTTTTAACCATAACTACCAGCGATCATGCGCCGCCACAACATCGTCAGCACCATAAATT
>NZ_JBYMAP010000308.1:0-3795 GCF_057766305.1 Methylomonas sp. BG-2
TTTTGGGAGCGCTCGCCGTTTGCGCTGGGCGTCGTTAACAATTTCATGGCGGGTAAGCGTCTGACATCGCGGTGTAAACCAACATGGCGGCGGTACCCGCCTCGCGGGCATGAGCTGGGCCGGCGTCGCTGAAAACGGCTAAAGCCGATCATTCTCAATCAATTCAAAACCAAGGAAATTCAGTATGAACGATGCATTACGCGCCGCGATCGCGGCCGGCTTGGCACTGGCCGCGATCGGTTCGGCCCAGGCCAATACCCTCAGTGTCAACGGCACGCTGTTTTTGCAAGCGGGCGGCACCAGCTTCGATACCTGGAAGGTAGCGATGACCACCGCCGGTAGCTTTAGCGTCGATGTACTGGCCTACGAGGCATCGCAAAGCAACACCTCGACCGCCGGCTATTTCGCGGCCGATCTGAACGGCGACGGCGAATTGACCTGGCTGGATCCGGACACCCACTGGTATTTGGACGACGGTTCGGCGAGCCTGACCGCCGCCAACCACTTGGCCCGTTGCGACGACATCGCCAACAATTGCGCGACCGTCAATACCGCCACGATCAGTCTGGCCACCCGCACCCAAGCCCAGGGCGCGGCGGACGGTTCCATCCATTTCCGCCGCGATCCGGCCTTCGATATCACGCTGGCCGCCGGCAATTACCGATACGTGATGTCGGACTACCGCCTGACCGACGCGGAAGCCGCGGCCGGCATCAACTCCGGCGATACCTTCTCGGCGCCGGGCGGCTTCGTCGGCCCGATACTCGATCACGGTGATTACCGGGTTACCTTTAGCTCGGATACTCTGCATTTCGCGGTCAGCGGCGATACCATCACCGTTTCGCAAGTGCCGCTTCCCGGCGCGGTCTGGTTGTTCGGCGGCGTTTTAGCCGGTTTCGGCGTGTCGGTTCGGCGCAAGGCGCTCGCGGCTTAAACTCGCCGGGCCTTGCTTGGCAACACGGGAGCGGCCGCGCCGGCCCTCCCGTTTCGGCGTTTGTCGGTTATCCTAAAAAACGCAGTCGAGCATATCAAAATCCCGTTCGCCCTGAGCCAGTCGAAGGGTAGGCGGGGTTTTGATATGCTCACCAAATGGGTTGGCGTGTGGAAACCGCTCATGGTTCGACAGGGCTCTCCTGAGCGTAGCCGAAGGGCTCACCACGAACGGTTCCCACACGCCTCAACTGACTTTTTTAGGGTTATGATGCCGGCTCCGCGTTTACCACGATTGATAATGACGACACCCGCCCCGGCCAAATCCGGTCGTAACGATCCCTGTCCGTGCGGCAGCGGTAAAAAATTCAAACATTGTTGCGCCGAGCTGGCGGAGTCCGCGACGGGCGAATCCGACCTGATGCAACTGTTGGAAACCGCCCGCTACCACGCCTATCAACGCCGCGACTTTCTCGCCGCCGAACAGGCGTATCGGCAAGTGCTGGCGATCAAGCCCAATCAGGCCGAAGCGTTGGCCGGCGTCGGCCAGGGCCTGTGCTGGCGGCATCGACTCGCCGAGGGCAAGCAGTATCTGGCCAAGGCCGCCAAGGCCATGCTGCGCCAACCGGAAAAAATCGACGGCAAGGTTTTGTTGGAATTCGCCGAACAAATGCAAATGTGGGGCGACATCGAGTCGGCCTTGCAATTGGCCAGGGTCGCCGCCAAGCGTATGCCGGCCAGCGCATCTGCGCAATATGCGATCGCGGCCTGTCTGCACCGCTTGAACCACACCGACCAAGCCATCGCCCAGATGCAGAAAGTCTTGCAACTGGCGCCGAACGATGCCGGCTGCCAAATCCTGATGGCCCTTCTGGAAATCGACAAGAAACGGATAGACGACGCCGGCCGGCGTCTGGAGCGTATCGTTGCGAATGAACAAAACAGCGGGCAGTTGGCGCGGGCCTGCCTGGAGCTGTCCAAGGTCTACGATAAACAACAGCGCCACGCCGAAGCCTTCGACCTGTTCTCGCGGGCCGGCGAGTTGACGGCGGCTAGCCCGGAGGCCCGGAATGTGGACGCCAGCTATCTGTTCGACCAGATCGCGTTATTCAAACAAGGTTACGACGATGCCTTGCTCGGACGCTGGCGGGTCGCCGACTTTGCCGACGACTTGCCGATTCCTGCATTCTTAATCGGTTTCTTGCGCTCCGGTACCACACTGACCGAGCAAGTGCTGGCCGCGCATCCCGAGGTGATGACCTCGGACGAAAACCGCTTGATCGAGGAATTGACGCGTGAGCTGGCGGCAACGACCGGCATCGCCGGCGATACGCCGGCCGCGCTGAAGGTCCTGGATATTGACGGCGCCCGCCGCTTGCGGGCGTTTTACTGGCAACGCGCCGCCGAGGAGTTCACGCCGGCCGCGTTGAAAAAGCGCTTCGTCAATAAGGTGGCCCTGAACAGCATCGAAACCGGTTTGATCGCCACCTTGTTTCCGGAAGCAAAAATCCTGTTTGCGTTGCGCGATCCGCGCGATGTCTGCCTGAGCTGCGCGATGCAATCGTTCGCGTTGGCGCCCGCCACCGTCAATTTGCAGTCCTGGCAAGGCATTGCCCGCCAGTACGCGGCGGTGATGGATTTATGGCTGAGCCTGCGCGACCGCATCGCGCCGGACTATCTGGAATTACGCTACGAGGACGTGGTAGACGACTTCGAAGCCAGCTTTCGGCGGGTATTCGAGTTGTTGGGCGTCGAATGGCGCCCGGAAGTGCGACGCTTCCACGAGCGTTCGGCCGGCCGTTACGTGGCCACGCCCAGCTTCGCGGCGGTGTCTCAGCCGATTTACCGTAGCGCCGTCGCCCGCTGGCACGGTTACCAAGCCCAAATTCAAGCCATCCTGCCGCTGTTGGAACCTTATCTCAAGGCCTTCGGTTACGCCTGATCCTCTTCCGTAGGCCGAAGCCGTTACCGCGCAACGGCTTCGGCACTAAGCGCTTGACACCGCCCAGGCCAATCATGGGCAGCGCTCCACCATCTTTTCGTTACAACCGGTCGCGACTTTATCCCGTCGAATAGCACGGTTAACTCCTGCGATCATCGCGGCGTGCGCTGCTGCTAAGTTGTTGGAATTTCAATTATTCTTGCTGCCTAATCAGCAGCCTATCAGCATGTATATCTGATTTATAGATTTTTATTTCAAATTATATCGTTTTTAATCGAATAACCCCGCTCTTATCATCTCCCCAACGTCGCCGGCTGGAGCCGGCAACGGAGCATTCAATACTGTCCCAGTCCACCACCTCGGGGAGGCGATATGGCTATCGAATTTAATCAACGTTCGGCCGCTAACGAAGGCTGCGCGGATATCGCGCGGCAAATCGCGGCGATGCTCAAAGACATCCGCTTCGGCTCCATCGAAGTGGTCGTGCACGACGGCAGGGTCGTGCAGATCGATAAGCGCGAACGGTTTCGGATCAATCCGACCAAAGAGACGACTTGATTCGAACCTCGCGCCAATAAGGCCGTTAGGCCCAATAATAAGCGGCGGCTGCTGGACATCGGTCGTCAACACCACTTTGTTACTCTTAGGTATCACTATGAAACATCGTCTACTCCGCGCCGGCTCGATGGGTGCGTTAGGCCTGCTGTTGGCGGGCCCGGCCTCGGTGCTGGCCGAGGATTATTACGTCAAGACCAAGGGCTACCGGGTCGAACCGGAACCCGATCCACCGAGCTATGTCCGCAATCTGAGCAAAACTCAGTTTGAGGAGTTCCGCGACGTGAAATGGTTGGATGTCGGTCTGGATTTTCGGACCCGTTACGAATACCGCGAGAACGATTACCGGCCGACCGGTACCCGCTACC
>NZ_JBYMAP010000309.1:0-3792 GCF_057766305.1 Methylomonas sp. BG-2
GGCCGGGGCAAGGCTTGTGGGTGGTTGCCGATGGCATGGGCGGTCACCAGTCCGGCGATTTGGCCAGCCGCCTGCTGGTCGACAGTCTTGCGGAAATGCCTGAATTGGCCGATCTGGATGCGGAAATTGACTGGGTCCGTGGTCGTTTGATCAAGGTCAACGACGACCTTTGCCGTTTTGCGCTGAGTTTGCAGCAAGGCGCGGTGATCGGCACCACGGTGGTGGTGCTGCTGGCCAGGGGCCGCGACTGCGCGGCGGTTTGGGCGGGCGACAGCCGCCTGTATCGGTTTCGAGCCGGCCGGATAGAGCAGGTCACCCGCGACCATACCTTATTGGACGAATTGATGGAAACAGGTTTGATGAGTCGCGAAGACGCCTTGCAGCAAGTCGGCGCCAACGTGATTACGAGGGCGGTCGGCGGTCAGACCAAATTGGAACTGGATACCTTGCGCTTCGTTGCCGAAGCCGGCGACCGTTATCTGTTGTGTAGCGACGGTTTGGATAAGGAGCTGGCCGACGACGAGATCGCCGATTTGCTGGCCGGCGCCAGTTGTCAAACGGTTGCCGAAGCGCTGATTAATGCCGCGCTAAATCGAACCGGTCGGGATAATATTACCGTCGTCGTCGCCGAGTGGGCTTGAATGGGTTGGGTCGGTTGAGCGGCTTCGCGAGCGGTGATAGTTTTATACTCATTTTTCGGAAAGCAGGAGGATGGCCATGAACAAGAACGCCAAATGGTTGGGTTTAACGGCGATTGCCGGATTGCTGGCTACCGAGGTCTGGGCCGAAGACAAAAACTTCGGCAAAGCCACGCCTAATCCCAACGAGATTATTGAACATTTCAAGCAACCGGCGGCGCAACCCGCACCGGCGGACGCCGACGATTACCAGGATGTCCCGGAGTCTGAGTTAGAGAATGTCCGGGGCCTGAAGAAAATCAGCAACATCGATAAAGCCACCGGCCGTAAGGTGCAGTTACCGACGACGGTCGCCGAAAAGGCCATCTCGATGGAGATTTTGTTCGACTACAACTCCGCGACCCTGAACGCTCAGGCCAAGACCCAACTGGAACCCGTTGGCAAGGCCTTGGCCTCCGGCGAGCTGGAAGGCATTAAATATCGGATCGAAGGCCACACCGATGTCGTCGGGGGCGATCAGTTCAATATCGAACTGTCGCGTCGGCGCGCCGAGGCGGTTAAGGCGTATTTGATCGATAAATTCGGCATCGCGGCCAACGCGATTCAAATTGAAGGGCGCGGGAGACAGGAATTGGCCGACGTCAAGAATCCAACGGCCGAAGCAAACCGGCGGGTACGTATCGTCAGTCTGGGAAAACAGTAACGGTAAACGGGCGGGGGCGATGGGGAAACATTTGAACGGAACCGGTTTGCCCGCTGTCGCAGCGGTGCCGGCCGAGCCGAAAGTCGTTGCGGAGCGTGTTGATGACGCCGGCTGAAGACGACGACAAAACGCATTTGTTTACCGCAAGCACGGAACACGGCATGCCGGTCGCCGAGGCGCCGACAGCCGATGCCACGGTATTGGCGAACGAGGCTACCGAACTGGCCAACGACAGGCCACCTCCCGCGTTTCTGCAAATCGCCAGCCCCCCCGCCATCGGCGACTTGCTGAAAGACCGTTTCGAACTAATTCAAAGCTTGGGCGAAGGCGGCATGGGGATGGTGTTCAAGGCCGTTGACCGGCGCAAAGTCGAAGCCAGATCGAAAAATCCTTATGTCGCGATCAAGGTACTCAATCCCGCGCTGGCCCGGAACGAGATGCTGGTAGCCGGTTTGCAGCGGGAATGCGAAAAGGCTCAGGAACTCTCTCATCCCAACATCATTACGGTCTACGACTTCGACAGAGACGGCGATCACGTGTTCATGTCCATGGAATACCTGGCCGGCCGCTCCCTAAGCCAGTTAATACGCGAGGCCGCAGTGTCCGGCGGAGTCGCACTGAAGCGGGCCTGGCCGCTGATATTGAAAATGGGCGAGGCCTTGGCCTACGCGCACCGCAAGGGCATCGTCCACAGTGATTTCAAGCCGGCCAATGTGTTCGTGACCGATGGCGGCGACGTCAAGGTGCTGGATTTCGGCATTGCCACCCGCACCAAACAAAGCGGTGATCCGGATGCAACGGTTTTCAACGCTCGAGTCGAAGGCGGGCACACGCCGCCCTACGCCAGTTTCGAGATGATGAACGGCGCCCAAGCCGATCCTCGTGACGACATTTACGCCTTCGGGCTGGTCGTTTACGAACTATTGACCGGCCGGCATCCCTACAATCGCAAACCGGCATCCACCGTGTTCATCGAACAGCAGCGTGGGGAGAAGCTCGCGCCGGCGCCGGTCAAGGGTTTGAACCGGCGCCAATGGCAATTGTTGAAATCAACGATCG
Organism: Methylomonas sp. BG-2; assembly: GCF_057766305.1. NCBI lineage: Bacteria > Pseudomonadati > Pseudomonadota > Gammaproteobacteria > Methylococcales > Methylococcaceae > Methylomonas > Methylomonas sp. BG-2. Next base: position 2,401 of record NZ_JBYMAP010000309.1, read on the forward strand.
AAATTCTGCAGGAACGCCGCCCCAAGTTGCTGGAAGAGTGGCTGGAACAATTCGATCCGGAAGCGGGTTGGTCGCCGCAGCTGATCGGTGGTAGCGTCGCGATCACGTTGGTATTGGCGGGGGGACTGGCCAATTGGTGGTTGACCCGGCAGTCGCCGGAGCCGTTGCCGGCGGTCGACGCGCAACGCTGGCAGCTTGCCGCTCCCGTCCCGGTTGCGCCGCCGCCTTCGGCCGATGCGGGCGGCGATCGGCAAGCCACGGTTGGAAGCAGCGTCAAACTTGACGGTAGCGCTTCCAGATCCGGCGACGGGCAGCCTTTAACCTATACCTGGAAATTGACTCAAATGCCGGATGGTAGCACCGTCGCGTTGCAAAACACCGATACGGCGCATCCCGAGTTGATCCCCGACAAAGCCGGCAATTACCGCGCGGAGTTGACGGTTACCGACGGCCATACCCGCTCGGCCGCCGACGCTGTCGAAGTCCGGGCCGAGGCGATTAAACCCACCGAACCGAAGCATCAGGCAACTAGTTCCGACGGCGTGCTTAGTCTGGCGTCCAGCAAGCCGCAATACCGGATCGGCGAGGAGTTGAAACTGACGCTCTACACCGCCAAGTCCGGCTATCTGCGCGTGGCTTACATCAGCGCGACCGGCGAAATCAGCGAGTTGTTGCCCAACCAATACCAAAACGGCAAGGTCAAGGCGGACACCGAATACCGCATACCGCCGCGGCCCGACAAATTCAAACTGGAAATCACCGGGCCGGCCGGCACCGATAGCATCGTGGCGGTTTTCAGCGAGCAACCGTTGCCGAGCGTCGAGAACATCGCCAATGCCGACGGTTCGTTGGCCGACGTTTTGCGAGAGGCGACTATTTCCGTGGTCAACATAAGGTATCAGGTGACAAACCGGAAATAATCCTTGAGAATGCTAGGCAACATCCAATCGATTTTGCCGACCAGCCTATGCCTAAGCTCACCAGGTATCCCGTCGTCGTATACGCCGTAGCGGCCGCATTGGTTCCCAGCATTGGTCAGGCCGTGAATTCCTCCGTCATCGTCGACGGAACCTTACAAACCACCAATAACAATCCCAGTTCCCCAACGCCGCAAACCCTTAATCCGAACGGCAGCGGCAAGATTTCAATAGACGGTGCCGATAACGGCCGGATTGTCGGCGCCAATCTTTTATTCAGTTTTTCTGAATTCAATCTGAACGCGAGCCATACCGCGGAATTCGCTTGTACCAGCTGCGCGTCGATCAGCGACGTCATCAGCCGGGTGACCGGATCAGGTTCGACAACGATAGACGGCACGCTGACTTCCACAATTTCGAACGCGAATTTTTGGTTTTTCAATCCGAACGGTATCGTGATCGGTTCTGGCGCGGT
>NZ_JBYMAP010000310.1:0-3745 GCF_057766305.1 Methylomonas sp. BG-2
GTAGCGAATCGGATTGGTCAAATTAGGCTTGCGGTCGAAGGCAATATCGACGTAAGCAAAACCCAATTGCAATGTATCCTTCTCGGTAAGGCTGTAGCTGACATTGGGCGCTATGGATCGCGTGGTCTTCGGCACTTGAGTTTGTACGTCGCCGGAACCGGTTAGGTCCAATTGGGTGTTGATCGACGATTCTTCGGAATAATTGGCCGAGATGTCGGTTTTAAAGCGTTCGCCCTTGAACAGGTGGTTGATGTCGGCAATCTTTTCGGAGAAATCCAATTCAGAATTGCCGTGGTAAATCAATTCGTTCCATCTGAAACTGGATTTCAACTCGTTGCCGTCGGCCAAATAACCGAAGGTCAGGCTAGGCGAAACGGTGCTGATCCAATTGTCGCGGCTAGGTTTGGGTTGCAGGCGCAAGTTGTCCTCATAGCGTTCCTTGAACCTGAAATCCGGCTGGAGCAGCAATTCGAGCGCATGACCGCTGGCTGGACAAAGCACCATCGCAGTCACCAGTAAATCCTTTTTGATCGTCATAGATAGTCGTTTCTATCTAATTCCTTAAGGTACGGTAACGGTGTCTCCGGGTTCCAACAGTATGTTCTGTTCCAGATCTTCGCCATCGATGACGTCGCCGTAGTCAAAAGGAAATACTTGGATTTCATTGCCGTTTCTGCGCAAGATGCTGATAGAGCCTTCCTTGGCGAAAATCGACAAACCGCCGGCCAAACTGAGTGCTTGCAGTACGTCCAGGCGCCGGCCGGAAAACACTTGGCCGGGTTTGTTCACCTTGCCGATGACGAACACCGAATTACCTTGATTGTTCAACAGTTTGACACTGACCGATGGGTCTGCGATGTAATCGGCCAGGCGGGAAGTCAGATTGTCCTTCAATTCGGAGATGGTCTTGCCCGACGCCGCGACGGTGCCGATCAGCGGGAAAACGATGGTGCCGTCCGGAGAGATCAGAATCTGTAATTGCTGCAAGCCCTCTTCCTTCCATACCGTAATTTCCAAGGCATCCCCCGGAGAAAGCTGGTAAGCCGCGTAGTTGGTGGTCTCGACGATGACATTGGGCGCTGGCGGCGGGGTTGGGCTAACGGCCGGTTCGCTTGGAATCGCGGTCGCTTGAAGTTCAGGTTCGGCGCGGGTTATCGCCGGGAAAAGCAGACAAAACGACAAAAGAGTAATTACCTGTTTCAAAATGTTTCCCTTATGATGTTATTGAGGTTGCGATCCGTACGGTCCCGACAATTCTACGCCGCCGTCGCGGATTGTATGGACAAAATGTAACAGCAATGCGTCTAGGATAAATTTAGCCGGTTGTAGCGCGAATGGCTAGATATTTCATTCAATTATAATCTTTTATGCCTGCGTTTTGGGCGATATGGTCGCTAATTGTTTCAACTATAAAGGAGTTTCATGAGTAAGCCAATGATGCTTAACGAATTTTTACTGAAGATTCGAGATAACCAACCGGTGACATTTCAAGATTCGATCGCTGTGATTTCGGAAAATTACGACTACCGGCCGACTGAATTCAGTAACGGATTAACCGAGCCCTTGCTCAATCGCGCCGGGCAAAACGAAGGGTCGTGCAAGCTGTTTGCGTTTGGCGCGTTGCAGGGTTTGACGGTAGAGCAAACCCTGAGTTTGTTCGGCGATTATTATCGCCGGGACGTACTCGAGCACCCCGATGGCGATGATCATCAAAATATTCGCCGTTTCATGCGTGACGGTTGGGACGGCATTCGGTTCAGCGGCGAGGCCTTGACGGCCAAATAAGTGAAAGTCGACGTTTTGATCGTCGGTCAGGGCTTGGCCGGCAGTCTGCTCGCCTGGACTTTGTTACGGCGGCGGTTGCGGGTAGTGTTGGTTGACGACGGCCTGGAAAATGCGTCGAAAGTCGCGGCTGGCTTGATTAATCCGATCACCGGCCGGCGCTGGGTAAAGGCCGAGTATTTACCCCAGATGTGGCCGGCGGCGATGTCTTGCTATCGGGCGCTGGCGAATCAGTTTGGACAAGCGTTTTTCGTCGACATGCCGATGCTGCGAGTCTTGCGCGATGAGCAAGATCGCCAGCGCTTGCTCGTTCGTCTGGAAGACCCGAAATACCGGGACTTTCTTACCCTTGATGCACCGCTGCCGGCTGGCCTGCGAGCGCCGTTCGGCGCGGTCCTGCAGGCTGGCACCGGTTTTTTACGCACCGAGGCCCTGTTGGCGCGAATTCGCGAAGCCTTGGTGGCGGCGGGTGTTTATCGCTGCGCCGAGCTCGATTTCCGGCAAATTGTTTTGGAACCCGAGCTCCGATGGCGGGAGTTGGCGCCGCGCTGCATTGTATTCTGCGAAGGACATCGGGCACGTTTCAACCCCTGGTTCGGCGGTTTGCCGTTTCAGGCGGCCAAGGGCGAAATCCTGACCGGCGCGACGACCGGGCGCCTGCCCGAGGCCATGTTAAATTACCGGCATTGGTTGGTGCCTCTGGACGATGGGCGTTTTAAAACCGGTGCCACTTACGAAACCGCGCAACTGGATGCGGTGCCGACCGAGGCGGGCGGAAGAGCGTTGCTGGCCGCGTTACGGACTGTCTACCCCGAGTCGGCCGAATTTCGAATCGAACAGCATCGGGCCGGCATTCGGCCGACCACGTTGGACAAGCAGCCGTTCCTCGGACGTCATCCACGCCATCCGAATTTGTACATATTCAACGGTTTCGGCAGCAAGGGTAGCTTGACCATACCGTGGCTGGCCGAATGCTTCGCCGACTTTTTGCAGCAGCGGGCGGATTTGCCCGCTTGGTGCGACGTGTCTCGATACCATGGCTCGCATTTCCCTGGTTGAGCGGGCGCATGCCTTGGTGGGCGAGTGCGTTAAGCCCGGTGATGCGGTCGTCGACGCAACCCTGGGTAACGGCCATGATGCCGCGTTTCTGGCGCGATGCGTCGGAGCGGGTGGTACGCTGTTCGGCTTCGATGTGCAAGTCCGCGCTTTGGAAAATACCCGGTCGCGTTTGCGCGAGATCGGTTTTCAAGGGCAGGCGGTGTTGACACTGACCAGTCATGCCGATATGGCGACTCACATACCGCCACACTGGCATGGCAGGTTGGCGGCGGTAATGTTCAATCTGGGTTATCTGCCTGGCGGCGATAAAACCGTCGTGACCACGGCGGCGTCGACGCTAACCGCCTTGGAAACCGCTTGCCGATTGTTGTCTTTCGATGGGGTTTTGACGGTGCTGGCTTATCCCGGCCATCCAGGCGGTGATGTCGAAACCGGGCAATTGGCAGCGTGGTGCCAAGCGTTGGACCCTACCGGGTTTACCGTCGAAAGGGTTGACAGCGGTTCCGACAAACCAAGTGCTCCTCGGCTTTTTGCGATTCGAAAGCGAGTCGATCTGATATGATTGCGCTCCTTTTTAGCTACAGACTCGTATTATGACCGAATTCAACAACGTATCCGTCGTCAAGCAAGCCAACGTATATTTCGGCGGTAAGGTAAACAGTCGGACCATTCTGTTCGCCGACGGCAGCCGCAAAACCCTGGGCTTTATGCAGCCGGGTGAATACACTTTCAACACCGGCGCGCCGGAGCTCATGGAAATTCTGGCCGGCGAACTGGAAGTACGCTTGCCCGGAAGCGACGCTTGGCAAACCGTCAAGGGCGGCGAGTCGTTTAACGTCGCCGGAAATGCCGAGTTTACGATGAAGGTTCGGGTGGCCAGCGACTACTGCTGTTCGTTTCTGGG
>NZ_JBYMAP010000311.1:0-3739 GCF_057766305.1 Methylomonas sp. BG-2
TACGACGACGACCACCGGTTATAGAACCACAACAGCAACCACCACAACCGCGACAACAACTAGTACCAGCGCCCCAAATCATGGCTATACCGTACTGGAAAGGAGTTATCTACCCAATGACGCCCACAGCTTTGCAAAATTTTATAACGGCTCGGATTTAACTCAACTTACGCCCTTTACGTCCACCGATGTTTCCGACGGGATTACATTGTGTAACACCACCGTTTCAAGCACCGTCTTATCCCAAAACGTAACTGATCCGCCTCTGATAAGGGTCGCAAAAGGCAATTATTCGCTATGGGCGGCCAACGAACGCTGGCAATGCCGCTGGTCTGAAGAAAAGGCAGCGTCAAATAGTAATTCATCGACCGACTCGGGGATAAACGCCCAGAGCAGTAACCCTTCAAAGTCGGATAAAGGACTGGGTACCAAGGACTATGTAGCGAAAGTTAAAGTTTGTGATTTTCGAATGATTGGCACCGAAAATTGCAAAATCTACCCCGACGATACTGATACCCGGAAACCCATAGGTTTACTGCAAACCTACGGGGATGACGGAAAACTTCGTTTCGGGTTAATGACGGGATCCTACGGTAAAAATAAATCGGGTGGGGTATTACGCAAGAATGTATCGACCATATCCGACGAAATTAACGTTACTACGAACGGGACTTTCAAATCGGCACCATCAACTGGCGGCATTATCAATACGCTAAATAAACTTAGGATTTACGGTTATCGTAATGATGACGGCACGTATTTCGGCGTCACCGGTAGCGCAGGCTGTTCCTGGGGCCTAAACAGTTTTAATAACGGTGTGTGTAATAACTGGGGGAACCCACAATCGGAAATCATGCTGGAATCGTTGCGCTATTTGGCTGGCAAATCAGCGTCCACTACATTCGATGTCGACGATACGACTTATATTTCAGGACTTTCCTCCGCCACCCCAAGCGACCCAGTCATACCGACCCAATGGTGTGCGACACAAAGCATCATCCAATTTAATGCGAGCACCAGCTCTTACGATGGTGACGAATTAAGTGGCGTTACTGATTTAGGAGCCAGCAACATGGATAGTTTAACCAATACCGTAGGGGAGGGGGAAAAAATCAACGGCAAAAACTTTTTCGTTGGGGAAAATGGCACTGACAATAACCAGATATGCACAGCAAAAACTGTCAATAATCTTAGCTCTGTGCGAGGAACCTGCCCTGATTCGCCGAGGCTATCCGGCACCTACCATATAGCCGGTTTAGCGGATTACGCTCATACCAAGGATATCCGCTCTGATGTGCAAGGCAAGCAATTGGTTACAACTTATGGCGTTGCGTTGTCGCCCCAATTACCAAAAGTCGTCGTATCGGTGCCAGGAAGTACAACTAAATCAGTCACAATCTTACCGGCCTGCCAAAATACAGAGTCCACAATTAGAGGCAACTGTACTATCGTGGATTTTAAAATCGTCAGTCAATCCAGTACCGATAGCACCAGATCAGGGAAACTCTATGTCAATTGGGAAGATAGCGAACAGGGCGGAGATTTTGACCAGGACGAGTGGGGGATTCTAAGTTATTCAATTACCTCTACTCAAGTGAGTATAACCACCGACGTCATTGCCCAATCGACTCCTTATAAAATGGGCTTCGGCTATGTAATAAGCGGCACAACAACTGACGGCTTCCACGCCCATTCCGGTATCAATAGTTACTCTTATACCGATCCGCAAGGAACTCTGAGCTGTTCTAGCTGTACGTCGGGCAATTCCGCAACTACTGCCACGTACACCATAGGCTCCAGCTCGGCTTCCAGTTTACAGCAGCCGCTTTACTATGCAGCAAAATGGGGTAGCTATATTGACGCTAACGACAACAATACCCCCGATCTCACTTCCGAATGGGACAGCGATAAGGACGACTATCCGGATCATTATTTCTTTGCAATTGATCCAAAAAATCTTGAAACATCTTTAAAGAATGCATTGGATGATGTTTTAAAACGCACGGCCGCAGCCTCATCCGCGGCAGCAAACTCAACAGGAATTCAAAGTGGAACCATGTTGTATCAGGCCCAATTCAACTCGACGGACTGGAGCGGTCACCTGTTCGACTACCCAGTGAGTAATACTGGCGCGGTAACGGATGTCAACCAGGATGAAAAACTGGATGGAGCCGATGCGAATTGGGACGCAGGGATGCTAATACCTACGTCGTCACGTAACGTTTACACTTTCAGCAATAATACGGGCACTACTTTCTTATGGGATAACTTAAGCTCCAGCCAAAAAACTGCACTGCAAACCAGCTCAACCGGTATCGTCGGGACAATTGATAACGGTAAAGATAGATTGAACTGGTTGAGAGGGGATATCAGCAAAGAACAACGTAACGGCGGTTCTTTACGGAGTCGCGAAAGCACTTTACTCGGCGATATTATTAATTCCGACCCTGTCTACACCAAAACTGAAGATTACGGCTTTAGCGGATTACCAAACACTACCCCCGGCCAATCAAGTTATGCGCAGTACGTTACAGAGAAAACCACTGGAACTACGCCTCGTATACCCATGATTTACGCTGGCGCCAACGATGGCATGTTACACGGCTTTCGTGCTGATATCGGAAATTCGAGTTCAGGCAAAGAGATACTGGCTTACGTACCTGCTGCCGTATACGCAAATCTGAGTAAACTGACTGAACCGGGTTATTCCCACACCTATTATGTCGACGGTTCTCCGACTATCAGCGATGCATATCTCAACGGCACCTGGAAAACTATTTTAGTCGGTGGCTTAAATAAAGGAGGCAAATCGATATACGCTTTAAATGTATCTAATCCGGTGGCATTTAACGCCGGCGTCGACGTTTTATGGGAGTATCAGGGTTCTACAGATCCCGATACAGCCAGTGACGGTAGCGGAACTATCGACTCGGATGGCATTGGGTTAACTTACAGCCAACCGCAAATTGGCTTACTTAAAGACGGCACTTGGGCAGTTATTTTTGGTAACGGTTACAACAGCGTTTCCGAAAAGGCGTTTCTTTATGTCGTAAATCTAAGCACTGGCGAATTAATAAAAAAAATCCCAACTAACTCAAGCACGAGTAACGGACTCTCGACGCCTAAGTTATACGACAAGGACGGGGATAAAATTATCGACTACGTTTACGCCGGTGATCTCCAAGGAAACCTCTGGAAATTCGATTTCGATTCAACTTCTCAGTCCGCCTGGGGATTAGGAAACGGCGGAGCTCCGTTGTTCACTGCGTCAAGAACTGTTGACGCAGTGACAACGGTACAACCCATCACTTCACAGCCGACTCTTGGAGAGCATTCCGACGGGGTTTTAGTGTTTTTCGGAACCGGGCGCTATTTGACATCGACTGACGTAACCAATTTAGACGTTCAAAGCTTTTACGCGATTTTGGATAAGCCTTCTAGCACTGGCACAGTTAGCCGGAGTACCCTTCAGGCGCAATCGATTACTACGGAAATTACAGCAGGAACAACTAAAACCATTGGAGATTGTACCGACGACCCGTTAACGCCGGCCAACGAATGTTTGGTCACCTTCATATATCCAGTGCGGGGCACTTCGTCGAATAGCGTCGATTACACATCCAAACGAGGTTGGTTTATGGACTTATTGCCGTCTACGCAATCGCCTAATGGAGAACGCGTTGTCTCCCCTGGAGTAATAATGTTCGATCGAATTATATTTGTAACCATCATCCCGTCA
>NZ_JBYMAP010000312.1:0-3732 GCF_057766305.1 Methylomonas sp. BG-2
CTGCCTATTGAGCGTGGCCGGGACCCTGCATAAGGCCCACGCATCGGTCGTCGCCAGTTCGACAATAGACTGGAGCAGTTTCAATATTCAGCTTATCGACTTGTCGAACGGCAGCAACGCGCCGGTGTTTCGCTGGACCGACCAACGCGGTACCGCCGATTCTTGGGCCTTCGTGTGGACCGACCCGCCCAGCAACGATTATCCGCTTCAAAGCTTTACCGCTAACGATCACAGCAGCGAATTGACCACCAACACCGTCACTACCCTCTCGCAAAGCCGTACCATCCGCAATGCGGATTTGCTGGACACTCATTCGCAAAGCGCGACCGACAATTTTACCAACGGCTTCGCGAGCGCCGCCAACGACGGTGGCTTCGAATTGAGCGGTAACGGCCTGGCCATACTGACGCTGGATTGGCACCACTCGGTCAGCGGCGGCGCCGAAAACGATATTTACAATTGGGCGAACGCAACGACCAGCATTTATGCCTACTATAACGACACCGACGGCGCCGGCGCCAACAAGTCCGTGTCGGTTTCCACCAACACCTACGACGCTGTGCCGCAAACACGAAACGGCAGCTTTGTGTTCGTCATTTCCGGCGACGGTGAACATTTGGTGAGCGGCGTCTTCGTGGCCACCGCGTCCGCCCGAACCATGATCAGCCGTCCCGAAGACTCCGGGCCGGTCAACCCGGTCCCGCTGCCGGCCTCGGCTTGGTTGTTCGGCACCGTGCTGCTGGGATCGTTAGCGGGCAGGCAGCGACGGTCGGCGGCATGATAACAATGTGGTGGCGTTCAGCCCCCTGAGAAAGCCTGGCTCGGAGAACATCGCCGGGCCGGGTTGCCGGGTATTCCCGTTTCGGCGATTTGCCGAACCGGGAAAGTCATTCGGACTAACTCGATGATTTGCCTCAAACCCGCCGCCGTTTGGCTCGATACATCGCTCGGTCGGCTTGCTTCAACAACTCGGTGCTATTCATGCCGTCCCGGCGATACAGCGCCGCGCCGATGCTGGCGCCGACCGAGACTTCCCGTCCGGCCAGCCGATACGGGGCCGCCAGGCGGGCATGAATTTTCTCGATCACCGCATTGACGCCCGCCTCGCCGTCGATGTCGGTCAGCAATAACAAAAACTCGTCGCCGCCGTAGCGGCAAGCGGTGTCGCCGCAACGAATGTCGGCCGACAAGCGCCGGCCCACTTCGCGCAGCAAACGGTCGCCGGCATCATGACCATAGCTGTCGTTGATCGTTTTGAAATCGTCGAGATCGATAAACAACAACGCGACCGGCTTTTGCTGGCGATCGGCCTGGGCCAAGGCTTGTTGCAAACGGTCCATCAGCAGGCTGCGATTGGCCAAGCCCGTCAATTCGTCGTGATGGGCCAGATGCAAGGCCTGCTCGCAACTTTCGGCGATTTGCTGCAATTGCCGGCTTAAGTTCGCTTCGGTTTTAGTCAGTTCGACAATGGTCAGCCGCGCGGCCGCCAATTCCTGCTGGCTGATGGTCAGCGCCCGTTTCAATTCAGCGACTTCCGCGTTGACTTGGTGTAGATGCAGGCAATCGCCATGCAGCGCGCAATTTCGTTCCCCACTGGCCCGCTCGCCATCGGCCGCCGGCTCGGCGCCGGCGCGGTCGCTCCAACCGATCGGGACATCGGGGGCGAAAACCGGGCTTGCTTCCGGCCGAATCTGACGTTCGGTAAACAGACTCGACCGCAAAATCGCGGCCGATTGGCGGCGGGAATTTGGGGCGGCACTGGCCGCTACGGCGTCGATATTCATAGATAAAACCCTGATTGAGCCAAGTTACGGTAAGCCGCTCGGCGGCTGACGGGTTACTTAAATCAAATGGCGTGCCAATTGGCAGCCCCGCCACTCTAAAATCCACAAAGGATTGATATGGATCAATTTTGTGGAACTCGGCGCGTTGCCTTCCACTTAAGGGTCGGCGTTTTTTGCGGAATTGGGCGACGATATTTCGTATGGCTTACGAAATATCGTTTTTGGTCGTGCTCGCTTCATCGCGGACTGCCGGATCGAAAGATCACGTCTTGGCCTCGGTAACGCAAAGGCTCACCTTGCAGGCCGACTCCGATTTCTGGCATTTCGCCGAGGCACAGGAAAATACCGCGCGCATAGTTTGTCCGACTGCAGACGCTCGGCGTTTTCAAGGCCTGCTCCATCGCGATTCATGCGCCGCCCAGTACGTTTGTACTAGTACGAAATCCCCGTTGCCGGCCGGCGAAACTTCGCCGAGAATAACGGCGGAACCGTTGGGCCGTCGAAGTTTAACCGGGTCCAACCGAGCCAAAACATAGTCATCACGCTCCAGGGGAGGCCACGATGAAAAATTACGGCGTATTGAAAGCCAAGGCCATCGACTACCAGCGCGACAGCGACGACGACCCGCACTCGGAACTGCTGGTCGGCGTGGCCGGCGTGAAATACCGCATCGCGATCAATGTGCGCTCCAGTCGAGGACCGGTCGCGCAACGCTTGGTGGAATACCTGATCGTGCACGACTTGAAGCATCCGGTGCTGGACCGGGCCCGCGAACTGCCGAACGGTTGGAGCAATCTGGCGGACGGCGTCGCCGACGGCGCGGCGATCGATTACATTCGCGGCAATCTGTTTCGCGCCCAGGACATGAAACCGATTCCGCATCTGGCACCGGGGCCGAACAACGATTTGTTCGAATTCGTCGAAGATCTGGCGCAGCGGGCAATCGCCGATCCCGGCGCGGTCGTTTACGCCTTCGGCGAAAAGTGGGGTCCGGAGTCCGGCAAACCGGACCAGTATTTCCATTTCGAACCCGGCAACGGCGTGCATCTGATCCACATGAACCAAGGCGGTGCCGGCGAGAACCACGGCACCTTCCGAGACGGCGGCCTGATCGTCGATTTCTCGGGCTCCGGCGGCGCGGTCGGCCTGTTCATCAAGTTTCAAAATCAGGCCTGGCATACCGACGACCAGACTGCCGATCCTATCGGCGATGCGCCGTCCGTGCCCGAGGTGCCGATTCCCGACGCTGGCGGCGTTGATCCCTGGCCGGTGGTGGCGCCGGATTCGCCCTACCATTTGGCCCGCATCGTCGCGGCGATGGTCAATCCGCCCGGCGCCGATCCCGGCAAGGAATTCGTGACGCTGCTGAATGCCTCCGGGCGGACGTTGGATCTGGCCGGCTGGAAAATCCTGGATCAGCAAGACAAGGCCGAAACCATTGCCGGCAAAATCGAGCCCGGCCGTGCACTGACCGTACCGCTCAGCGGCAAGGGCGCGCAATTGTCCAACAAAGGCGGTACCATCACGCTGCTGGACCCGCGCGGCCTGAAGGTGGACGGGGTGGCTTACACGAAAGACGCCGCCAAATCCGAAGGGATTCCGGTGCTGTTCGGTGCCTAACGCCGGTTTTATCAACCCGGCTTGCTCAAGCCCGGCATTTGCGTTCGAGGGACTGGTCCGAGTCCGAATGGCCGGCCGCCTCGGCCACTCTCGGGCGAACGGCGTTGCCAGACCGGGTAACACTATTGGATTCGGGGAGTTCGCATGATCGACATTCTGATCGGCTTGTGTCTGGTGTTCGCAATGTTCGCGGGCCTGGTCAGCAGCCTCAACGAAATCGTCTCGCAGTTGCTGGAAATGCGCGGCCGGGTATTATTCGAAGGCGTGGCGGCGATGACGGTTTCTTTTATCCCTAAATAACGGTAGCTATAGTTAATTAACCGCGAAA
>NZ_JBYMAP010000313.1:0-3717 GCF_057766305.1 Methylomonas sp. BG-2
CCACTTTGCTAGATTACCAGAGCCAAGCTGCTGGTAAATTGATGCCACAAATTATTGTTTTAGATAGTTTACCAACCATGCTGCCGTGGAAAACCCAGAACCAAGCTCATTCGTGCCCCGCGAGGACTCCCGGCGGTTTGTAGTACGCCTTTGGCGGTTTTTTGTGCTTTCCCCGGCGACGTTTGAAGGCCATCGGCGCGGCTTGTTTCAGGAATTGGCGGACATGATCGGCAAGCGCCAGACTCTAATTTGAGTGCGCCGGAAACCCGTTCCATCCCGCCGTTCAATTCGCGCCGCTTCCCCGGCTTTGACTTGCTCTAAACCCCCTTCTGTGGCACTATCCCGCGATTTTTCACGAAACAACCAATCCCTTTAAGGAGTCAGCAGATGGCGGGTCGCAATCACCTTTTTGTCCCAGGTCCAACCAACACCCCACACGAAATTCTGAGCGCGATGCACGTGCCGATGGAAGACCACCGCTCGCCGATCTTCCCCAAGCTGTTATCGCCGATTCTGGAAGACCTGAAAAAAGTGTTCCGCACCGAAACCGGCCAATGCTTCGTATTCCCGGCCACCGGTACCGCCGGCTGGGAGGTGGCGATGACCAATTGCTTGAACCAGGGCGATAAAGTCCTGATTTACCGTTTCGGCCAATTCGGCCATTTGTGGGCGGAAGCCGCGCGCAAACTGGGTTTCGATGTGGAAATTCACCAAATCGAATGGGGCAAGGGCATTCCGCTGGACCATCTGGAAGCGCGCCTGAAAGAAGACAAAAATCACGAAATCAAAGCCGTACTGGCTACCCATAACGAAACCTCGACCGGCGTCACCAGCGACATTCCCGGCGTCCGTAAAGCCCTGGATGCTGCCGGCCACCCTGCCCTGCTGCTCTCGGACGGCGTCAGCGCCATCGGCAGCATCGATTTCCGCCAGGACGAATGGGGCGTGGACGCCAGCATCGCCGGTTCGCAAAAAGGCTTTATGCTGCCGGCCGGTCTGGCGATTTTGGGTTTCAGCCAAAAAGCCCTGGCAGCGATCGATAACAGCAACTTCCCGCGCTCATTCTTTTCGCTGAAAGACATGGCGGCGTCCAATAAAGACGGCTATACCCCCTATACGCCTTCAACACCGATGCTGTACGGCTTACGCAAAGCGCTCGAGCTGTTGCTGGAAGAAGGCATGGAAAATGTCTATGCCCGCCATCACCGCCTGGGCGAAGGCGTGCGCCGGGCCGTGGCGGCTTGGGGCTTGCAAACCTGCGCGCAAGCCGGCTGGGCTTCCGACACGGTGACCGCCATTGTGGTACCGGCCGACAAGGATGCGCGCCACGTGATCAGCACGGCTTACAGTAAATACAATATCTCGCTGGGCGCCGGTTTGAACGAAGTCGCCGGCAAAGTATTCCGTATCGGCCATGTCGGCGATATGAACGACGTATCGCTGCTGGGCGCGATTGCCGGTGTCGAAATGGCGATGCTGGACAACGGTTTCGATATCAAGGCCGGTAGCGGTGTCGCCGCGGCCGTCGAATATTATCGCTCGACCGCCAAATAAACCGGCTGGGCCTGGGTGACCGGAGCGTCGCCCAGGTTCTTCTAAAAAATCAGGCGGTTTTATCGGTTGAAATGTCGCAACCGGCACCAAAACGCGACAACGCCGCACCAAAGTACAACCCGCAACCGAGCTTAAGCCAGCGCCACGGATACACGATACCAATAAAAATCAATACCTTATAAAAATGGCATCTGAATTGCTTGATGCTTGGCAACGCAAAACAGGAGCATGCCATGAAACTCAAGCAGTTATTGATATTGCTGTTCGTCGTTCCACCCGCCATTGCCCAATCCAGCGCGGAGGCCCCGCCAAGCCTGTTCGCGCCGGAATCCGCCGCGACGCTACGCCTGCCCCAATCAACTTCTACCGACTGGGCATCCTTCTGCGTATCCTCGGCCTGCGGGACTGAAGGCACTTTCCGGTCCTTGCCGAGTTCTTCCACGCAAACCGGCACACCCGCCGACAAAGCCGGCCGGTCCTTTGAGGTTGGCTTGTTCGATTACCCGGCCATAAGCAGCGGGGCCTGGGCCCTGCTCCCGGATTTCAGTTACCGTCTGACGATATCCGAGTCGGCGGACACGCCCCGGCAAAGCCGACTGTCGGCGCTACCCAATTTGCCGATCGCCACCGCTTGGTTCGGTTTGGGAAGTTTACTGAGTTGCCTGGCCTTGCAACGCAAGCGCTATCAAACTTCTCGCGGCCGCTAAGTTTCCCCGCAAGGGTCGAAATACTGGAATGGGCGGCGACGGAAACCATAATCGGGTATCGGCAATTCGCGCCTGCCGGTTTTGAATCTTCCTAACCGCCGCTCCAGGCTATTTATGCACCCATGGGTTGCGCCAGCCGGGGCGGCCGAGGTTATACTGCGGGCTTCTTCAGTTAACCAAGGTACTCCGCATGCCCAAGCCCAAGGTCTTGATCAGCCGCCGCTGGCCGGCCAACGTCGAAGCGCAACTGCTTAGGCTGTACGACGTAACGTTGAACCCCGAGGACCGGCCTTTGGAGGCCGAAGCATTCCGTAGCGCCCTGCAAACTTACGATGCAATTTGTCCCAGCGTTTGCGACACCCTCGGAGCGGACATTCTCAACGTCGCCAACAAGCGCTGCAAGATCATCGCCAATTTCGGTGTAGGCTACAACCATATCGACATCGACGCGGCCCGCGCGAACGGCCTCATCGTTACCAATACGCCGGGCGTGCTTACCGAGTCCACCGCCGACATCGCGATGACTTTGCTGCTCATGTCGGCGCGGCGCGGCGCGGAAGGCGACCGGCTGGTACGGAGTGGGCAGTGGACCGGCTGGTGTCCGACCCAAATGATGAGCAGCGACGTTACCGGCGCCACGTTGGGTTTGATCGGTTTCGGCCGAATTGCTCAAGCGATGGCCCGCAAGGCGCATCACGGCTTCGGGATGAAAATCCTCTATGTCAAGCCCACTCCCGCCGACCCCGAAGTGGTGAACGATCTGCGAGCGGAGCGTTGCGCCAACGTCGAAGAACTGTTGCCGAGTTGCGATTACGTCTCCCTGCATTGCCCCGGCGGCAATCAAACCCGTCATTTGATCAATGCCGAACGTTTGAAACTGATGAAGCCAAGCTCGCATCTGATCAATACCGCGCGCGGCGATGTCGTCGACAGTCGCGCGTTAATCGACGCCCTGACCGAAAAGCGCATTGCCGGCGCCGGACTGGATGTTTACGAAAACGAGCCGCATCTGGACCCCGGCTTTTTGACGCTGGACAACGTTACCTTGCTGCCGCATCTGGGCAGCGCGACCATTGCCACCCGAGCAGCCATGGGGGAAAAGGTGCTGCGCAATCTTCAGGCGTTTTTCGCGGGCACCGAGCCACCGGATCGAGTGGTGTAAGCGCTCAGTGCCCCATCGACCCCGTTTGACGGTCGTTAATTGCAAGTCTCGATCGCGGTGGCTTGGAAGGTCAAACGTCCGTGCAAGTTGGACAGATTGAAGGTACCCGGATTCGCACCGTAACCTTGGGCACCCAGTGCGCCGGATGCCGCGATGATGTAATTGCCCGGCGCCAGCTTGATGGTCAGGCTTTCCAAGGTATCGTTGGCATTGTTGGAAAACCCGTCCGCCGGATTATGCGAATTCACCGCCGCGACAAAGGACACCGCGCTCCAATTACCCGCCTGATTTCCG
>NZ_JBYMAP010000314.1:0-3712 GCF_057766305.1 Methylomonas sp. BG-2
TAAACAACGACTCCGGATCATCAGGCTTATCCTCCAAAACGTTTTGGCACAATTTGATCGCTTCATCGAACCCACCGGTGTTAATCAACACTTCCAGTAACATTTTCCGCAGCTGCTTATCATCCGGCGCTTGTTTGACCGCGCGCTCCAAAAATTGTCGGGCTTTCGCCATATCCCCGGCACGCCCAGCCAATTGCGCTTGAAAAATGACCGCTTTGTTCCAGTCGGGTTGCAACTCCAGAGCCCTATCGATTTTCTGCTGAGCCAATTCGTTATTCGGCAATAACGAAGCAAACACCGCCTGAACGAAAAACAAGCCGGCTTGATCGGGCCGCTGCCGAGCCAAATCATCCAAAACGTCGTATGCAAACTGCACCCGACCTTCTTTCTCCAAAATCTTGGCCATTTCCAGCATCCCAGCCTCGAAACCGGCCGGATCATCGTTCAGCATCGCAGTCAAATGTTCGACGGCCGCAGCGCGATCGCCATTTTTCAACGCCAGCATCACCGCGAATTTTCGGGCGCCCAGATTCTTGCCGTCCTTCTCCAACCAGATCGACAAAGCCTCCCGCGTACGCCGCTCATCCTTCAGGAACAAACCGATTTTTACCGCTCGCTCGGCGATGCGAGGATCATTGACGCGCTTGGCTGCTTGCAGGTACGCATCCATGGCTAAATCGTATTGATTGCGTTGACCGGCCATTTCCGCCGCCATCAGCAAATACAAGACTTCCTCGTCGATCACGGTATTGCGGTTGACTCTAAAATCCAAGCCCTCGGGCTTGACCGCCGCGGCCTCGGTTTCCGCCGGCTGTTCCGGCGCTAACGCGCACCCCGACAAAGCGGAAAGTATTGCGATGCCTATCCATTTATTCATGCAATCATTCGACCCGTTTTTTCAAGAAATATAGCGCCATAGATTACCAGAAAACCGCGCCGAAACGGGGCCGGCTTTGTTTGCATTTGGACAAAAACCGCGCAGTCCTTAAAATAGGATACTTTCAGTGTGCTATTGTTCGCAGCCGATGACATTTCTCGCCGTAGGCATCAACTACAACACCGCGCCGGTAGCAGTCCGGGAACGCCTGTCGTTCCCGGCGGACGTCTTGGATTTCACATTACGGAACTTGCGCGGCCTGCGGGAAATCAATGAAGCGGCCATCCTGTCGACCTGCAACCGCACCGAGTTTTACTGCCAAGCCGATAGCGACGACCAAGCGCCGTTGATCGATTGGATCGCCGACACCAAGCAAATCCGGCCGGCGGAATTCACCCCCTACCTCTACAGCTACAAGGACAGCGAAACGATACGCCACATGTTTCGGGTCGCCTGCGGGCTGGACTCAATGATACTCGGCGAGCCGCAAATTCTCGGCCAAATGAAGACCGCCTACCACGCCGCTTATCAAGCCGGCACGCTGGGCAGAAATCTGAGCAAGTTGTTTCATCACACCTTTTCCGCCGCCAAGAAGGTTCGCACCGACACCGCGATCGGCTCCAGCCCGGTGTCGGTCGCCTTTGCCGCCGTGCAGCTGGCGCAGCAAATCTTCGACAAGCTTAGCGAGCAAACCGCGTTGCTGATCGGCGCCGGCGAAACGATAGAACTGACCGCCCGGCATTTATACCAGCACGGCATCGGCCGCATCATCATCGCCAACCGCACTTACGACAAGGCCCACGCCCTGGCGATGCAATTCAACGGCTATGCGATCGCGCTTTCCGAATTGCCCGACCATCTCGCCGAAGCCGACATCGTCGTCTCCTCCACCGCCAGCCAACTGCCGATTCTGGGCAAGGGCCGCGTCGAAAGCGCGATCAAAAAGCGCAAGCACAAGCCGATGTTCATGGTCGATCTCGCGGTTCCCCGCGACATCGAGGCCGAAGTCGCGCAATTGCGCGACGTCTATTTGTACACCGTCGACGATCTGCAAAATACCGTCAACCAAAACATGGACTCGCGCCGCCGCGCCGCCGAGCAGGCCGAGGAAATCATCGACACCCAAGTTGAACACTTCCTGGCGTGGCTGCGCTCGCAAGGCGCGCAGGAAACTATTCGAGACTACCGCCAACAAGCCGAAGCGGCGCGCGACGAAGCCTTGCAAAAAGCCATTCAGCAACTCGGCAACGGCGCATCCGCCGAAGAAGTGTTGCAGCGTCTGGCCCATACGCTGACCAACAAACTCATCCACACGCCCTGCGCGCAATTGCGCGAAGCCGGCGCCAACGAGCGCCACGACCTGATCGCCGCCTCGCGCGAAATTTTCAAATTACGTTAACCCTTGATGAAACCCTCGATACAAACCAGACTGGAATCCTTAAGCGAACGCTTCGAGGAAATCACCGCACTGCTCACTCAACCGGAAGTGCAAAGCAACCAAAACCAGTTCCGCAGCCTAAGCCAGGAATACGCTCAGCTGGAACCCATCGTCGCCTGCTACAAGGCTTACCAGGTTAACGAGGCCAACTTCGAATCGGCCAGGGAAATGGCCAAGGACAGCGATCCGGAATTACGGGAAATGGCTAAGGAAGAAATCGCATCGGCCGAACAACAGCGCGATCAACTCGAACAAGACCTACAAATTCTATTGTTGCCCAAGGACCCCAACGACAACCGCAATATATTTCTGGAAGTGCGCGCCGGCACCGGGGGCGACGAAGCCGCGATCTTTTCCGGGGATCTGGCGCGGATGTACCAGCGCTATGCCGAGCGCCAAGGTTGGAGCGTGGAAATCATCAACGAAAATCGCGGCGAGCATGGCGGATATAAAGAAGTCATCATGCGCGTGGCCGGCCAGAACGTCTATTCGCAACTGAAATTCGAGTCCGGCACCCACCGGGTGCAACGCGTGCCGGAAACCGAATCCCAAGGTCGCGTGCATACTTCCGCGTGCACCGTCGCGATCATGCCGGAAGTCGATAGCGTCGACGAAATCGAGATCAATCCGGCCGACTTGCGCATCGACACCTACCGCGCTTCCGGTGCCGGAGGCCAGCACGTGAACCGCACCGATTCAGCAATTCGAATCACCCATATCCCCACCGGCGTTGTTGTCGAGTGTCAGGACGAACGCTCGCAACACAAAAACCGCGCGCGGGCCATGTCGGTATTGCAGGCCCGCCTGCTGGCCGCGGAACAGGAAAAGCAACACGCCGAACAATCGGAAAGCCGTAAACTACAAGTCGGTAGCGGCGACCGTTCCGAACGCATCCGCACTTACAATTATCCGCAAGGCCGCCTAACCGATCACCGCATCAACCTGACGCTGTATAAACTCGAAGACATCATGGAAGGCGCTTTGGATCAAGTCATTCAACCGTTGATCCACGAACACCAAGCCGAACTGCTGACCCAACTGGGCAATGCTTGATAGCAGCAAAACCGCCGTTGATCCCGCCGCTACCTCGATCGCGGCGCTGCTCGCGGCCGGCGAGCGACAACTCGCAAAGACATCTCCGTCCGCGCGGCTCGACGCCGAAGTGTTGCTGTGCCATTGCTTGGAACAGCCCCGCTCGTATCTGCGGGCCTGGCCGGAACGCCGCCCGGGCGTTCAACACGCCGAACAGTTTCTACACTTGCTCGCGCTTCGCGCGCAAGGCCAGCCGATTGCTTATTTGACCGGCCACCGCGAGTTCTGGTCGCGCGATTTTTTAGTCACGCCCGACGTACTGATTCCGCGCCCGGATAGCGAACTGCTCGTCGAGCTAAGCCTGG
>NZ_JBYMAP010000315.1:0-3699 GCF_057766305.1 Methylomonas sp. BG-2
TCGGCGACGACAAAACGTCGTTCGTCCAAGGCCACCGCGCCGGAAACGTTGCCGCGGCCTTTGTAGGTCTTTATCGTCATAATCCAATCGCCAAGCAGTTTGGGGGGTAACGGGAGGTCGGGCGGCTATGCGACTCCGATGAAGGTCATTGGAGGAGCGCGCCTTTGCCGCGAAGAGGTCGTCCGACTATGATCTTGATTTGCCGGAGCGATGCCCAGGCTTCGTCGTTCTTAGTACGAAGCAAGCCGCGATGTCGCAAGGGAATGCCGAAATTCAGGCCCCGAATGTCGCTGGCCTGACGCTGTCGGTTCCCATTGTTCCGGCCGTTGCCGCCGGAACAATGGGCTGGACGCGCGCTAACCGGGCTCAATTCCTACTCGGCCGGCCCACCGATGAAACGATACGCCAAAGCGCCCAAGATCGCGCCGATAAACGGTGCGACCCAGAACAGCCAGAGTTGCGCCAAGGCCCAATCGCCGACGTACAGCGCGACGCCGAGGCTGCGGGCCGGGTTGACCGAGGTGTTGGTGACCGGAATGCTGATCAAATGAATCAAGGTCAGGCACAGGCCGATCGCGATCGGCGCCAGTCCTTGCGGAGCGCGGGCGTCGGTGGCGCCGAGGATCACCAGCAGAAACATCATCGTCATCACCACCTCGGTGACCAGCGCCGCCAACAGCGAGTAGCCGCCCGGCGAATGTTCGCCGTAGCCGTTGGAGGCAAAGCCGGCGGACACGTCGAAACCGGCCTTGCCGCTGGCGATCAGATACAGCACACCGCCGGCAATCACCGCGCCGACGACTTGCGCGGCAATGTAAGGCAATAACTGCTTGGCCGGAAACCGCCCGCCCATCCACAGGCCGACCGATACCGCCGGGTTGAGGTGGCAGCCCGAGATATGGCCGATCGCGTAAGCCATCGTCAACACCGTCAATCCGAAAGCCAGCGATACGCCCAGCAGGCCGATACCGACTTGCGGAAACGCGGCGGCCAATACGGCACTGCCGCAGCCGCCCAGCACCAACCAGAAAGTCCCTAGGGACTCGGCTACATAGTTTTTCATCTGATTCTCCCGTGTATAGTTATTGTGATGCCGATTTTGGAGCATTATTTTTGTTTGTGAATCAATCGGCTAGCAGACTTTATTCCCGCCGCGCGCGGGCTGTCAATCACAAATCTACGCGTTTCGATCCGTCGCTGGAGCGCCGGTCGGCTTCGGTGTCCGGATTCAAGGTCACAACCGATGGCGGGCTACGGCGGTTTGGCAAATCCGGGTGTTCGATGTGAGAATGTTTCGGTAACCGTCTTTTTCAAACTTGCCCACCCGATCATGCCCGACATTTCCCGCCACGGACACAGTACCAACCTGATCGGCGTGGCGACGGAATGCATCGCGAGCCATCTGTTCAACGACTATCCCAAATCCCTGCACATTGCCGGCACCCGCGAGGCGGCCCACGGTCTGTTCGACAAATTGTCTGAACAGGCCACGTTGGCGCAATGCGGCGAGGTGTTTCAGGACTATATGTGCGTGGTGTTCGGTTTCGAAGCCGAGCAGCGCTTGCGCGACGATGCCCAAGGCCGGCGCCGTTACCGTAATAGCTATTTGCGCTTGATTCAGGATTGGGGGCTGGATTCCAACAATGCCCAGGGCGCGGTGCTGAAGGGGTGGGTGGAAAGCCGCTTCGGCTTGTTTCCGAACTACCACAAAACCCGGATCACCAGTTTTATGAGTCCGGATTGGCTGGCCTATGTCGAAGAAAAAATGAACAGCCGTTATCACAACAACTGCATCTTCATGCAGTTGGATCTGTTGTACGAGTTTTGCCAATGGGCGATCGCCCGGTTTCGGGTGCCGGCGGCCAGCCATAAAACCCTGTACCGGGGCGTCAACGATTTGGGCGAGTGGGTGATTGGCGACGGCGACGATCATATGAAGATCGTCCGCTTCAATAGTATTTCCTCGTTTACCGATACGCCCAGCATAGCTAGCGAATTCGGCGGTTACATATTGCAAGTGGAGGTGCCGGTCGTGAAACTGGTGTTTTTTAGCGAGTTGCTGCCGCACCATGCCTTGCACGGCGAGGCGGAATATTTGGTGATCGGCGGCGATTATCGGGTCAAGGTGGCAAGATGAATGGCGATTTGTTGGACCGCGCGCTGGGCGCTTACTTGGGTTTTGCCTGCGGCGATGCGTTGGGCGCGACGGTGGAGTTTATGTCGCCCAAGCGCATTCAAAAGCGCTTTGGCGTGCACCGCGAGATGATCGGCGGGGGCTGGTTGGGTTTGGCGCCGGGACAGGTGACCGACGACACCCAGATGTCGCTGGCCTTGGGTGCGGCGATACTCGCCCGGCCGGACTGGGATTTGGCGACGGTGGCCGACCATTTCGTGGCGTGGTTGGACGGCGAGCCGCCCGATGTCGGCATGACTTGCCGGCGCGGCATCGTTCGCTACCGCGACGACGGCGAACTGATTGGCCTACCGCGCGACGACGAGGCCGGCAACGGCGCCTGCATGCGCAATCTGCCGGTGGTTTTGGCGACCTTGCATCGGCCAGCCCAGTTCGAACGCTGGAGTCTGGAACAGGGCAGGATTACCCATCACAACCCCTTATCCGACGCCGCGACCTTGACAGTGGGGCGAATGACGCAAGCTTTGTTGTCTGGCGAGGAGGTTGCGGTGTGCCGGGCTCTGGCTACCGAGTTGGTCGAACAACTTCCGCTATTTGCGTTTGAGCCCTATCCGGGGAAGGCGTCGGGCTACATCGTCGATACGCTGCAAACCGTGTTGCACTATTTTTTCACGACCGATGATTTCGAGTCGTGTCTGGTGGCGACGGTCAATCAAGGCGGCGATGCCGACACGACGGGCGCGCTGGTCGGGATGTTGGCCGGGGCGCGCTACGGCTTGGCCGGCATTCCGCCGCGTTGGCTGGAAAGCCTGGACGGCCAGGTCGCCGGCGAAATTCGCCGCCAGACCGAGCAATTGTTGAGTTTGGCCACTGGCGCCCGTTAGCGATCGGCGCGGTCAGACGCGCGCGGCCAGCTTCAGCAGCAAACCGGCGACCAACGCCGTTTGCAGCAGGCCGACGCCAACGACCCAGCGGATCAGTTCGGCTTTGGTTTCGGCAATATGAGCTTTCGTTTCCGCGATGTCGCGGCGCGTTTCCGCGCGCAGTACTTCGATGTCCTTGCTTAGCGTGGTTTCCAGTTCCTTGATGCGAATTTCCAGCCGATTTTCCGAGGTGTGGATGTCGCGCTTGATGTCGGTTTGATGTTGCTCGAAATCTTGGCGGTTTACCAACTGCCGCTCGACGATTTCGGCAATCGCCCTGGCCTGGGCCTCGGCCTGCTGCTCGGTAAAGCCACCGGCTTTGAGTTTGTTGGCGAATTCGAGCGTATCGAGAATGATGCTGCTCATGGCGGGTAGACTCCGGACGCGGGACACTGACCGTAGAGTCTACCCAAATTCATTGCCACCGGCAAAATGCCGCGCGACTCAAGCGCAAAAAGTTTCGATACTGGCCAACAACCCCTTGGCGTCTAAACCGCACAAGCTCAGCAGTTCGTCGCGGGCGCCCTGCTCGACAAAGCGGTCGGGCAGGCCCAGGGCCAGGACCGGCATCAGTATCCGCTGCGCTTGCAGGAATTCCAGCACCGCGCTGCCGGCGCCGCCGGCGATGACGTTTTCCTCGAC
>NZ_JBYMAP010000316.1:0-3698 GCF_057766305.1 Methylomonas sp. BG-2
GGCCTGATTGACGTATTCGATCCGGTATTCCAGGTCGGTGATGATAATCGTGTCGGGGCTTTGCTCGACGGTTTGCGCCAGTTTGTGCAGTTGATCGTTGGCGCGCTTGCGGTCGCTAATGTCCTGATTGATGCCGGCCAAGCGCACCGGGCGGCCGTTCGCGTCGAACTGCGCCTGGCCCTTGCTGGTCAGCCAGTGAATTTCGCCGTCCGGCCGCCGTATCCGAAATTCCACGTCGAACGGCTGGCCCCGCAACACTCGGGTTTCCCATTGCCGATCGATTTCCGCCAAGTCTTCCGGATGGATCAGGTCGCGCCATTCCTGGTAGCTGGCCTCGGTCCGGCCCGGCATCCCGTAAAGCCGGGCGCATTCCGGCGACCACTGGCAACGGCCGGCCGCGACATCCAATTCCCAGATGCCGACGTGGGCGCCTTCCTGGGCCATCAGCAGACGTTGCTCGCTGGCCAGCAAGGCTGCCGCCGCGGCCTCGGCGCGTTGTTGGGCGGCCAGCGCATCCTCCATCAGGTTCAGCGCGGCGAGTCGGGCCTGCTGTTGTTCGCGTAACGCCTGTTCCTGGGTTTCCAGCAAGCGCGCTTCCGCCTGTTTACGTTCAGTGACGTCGAAAAACGCGATCAATACGTCGCCGCCCATCACAATGCCGGATACCACCGCGATGCGCTGGCCGCCATCCTTGCAGGCGATGCGGTATTCCGACGCTTCGATGTCGCCGCCGCTGATCGTGGCTCGCAGCACGGCGTTGCTCCAGGTATTCATGACCCGGCTTCGATATTGCGGATCGGGATAGGCCAGCGCCCACCACAGATCGATGTGGGGGAGGTCGGCGCGCTGGTAACCGAACGTGGTTTCGAAACGGAGGTTGGCGTCCAGCAGCGTGCCGTCGCCGCCGACCAGGCAAAGCGGTAGCGGCGCGTTGCGGAACAGGCTGCGGAAACGTTGTTCGCTGGCGCTGACAGCCTCCTGGGCCAGTTTGTATTCGGTAATGTCCTCGACGCTGCCGGTCAAGCCGAGCAAGTCGCCGTTGGCGTCCAATTTCGGCACGCCTCTGGATATGATCCAGCGGCGTTCGCCGTCGGGACGGACGATTTCGGCTTCGCATTGGTAAGGTTTACGCTCGGCTAGCGCTTGCGCGATCGTCGTTTCCAGTTTATGCCAACCGGTGGGTTCGAAGCGGCTGGCGATTTCGGCGAAATTCAACGGCGGTTGGTCGGGCGGATGGCCGAAGATGCGATACATTTCCGCCGACCAGACCGCCTGGTCGGTGTGTGGGTCCCATTGCCAGCTACCCACTTTTGCCAGTTGCTGAGCTTCCCGCAACGAGGCTTCGCTATCCCTGAGCGCGGCCTCGATACGCTTGCGCCGCGAGATGTCTTCGACGACGGTCACGAAGCACCCCGCGCGATTTTCGGCGGCGGCGATCGAACCGACCGTCAGGTTGACCCAGATCGGGGTGCCGTCCTTGCGCAGGTAGCGCTTTTCCAGGCTGTAACGCTCGATGTCGCCGGCCAGCATGCGTTCGATTTGCGCCATGTCGCTGTGCAAGTCGTCGGGGTGGGTGATGTCTTGAAACGACATGCGCATCAGTTCGGCCGCCGAATACCCGACGATTTCGCACAAACGGCGATTGACGTACAACCACTGGCCGTTCGGTGCGACCAGGGCCATGCCCGAGGCGGCGTGCTCCAATACCAGGCGCCAATGCGACTCGGTCGCCTGCAGCTGGCGGGAGCGCGCGGTCTCCCTGGCATGAGAACGATGCAGCTTTCCGCTCAGGCCGCTGACCAGAAGGCCGTTGACCACCAACAGCGCCCATTGCATAGCCTGATGGGTGGTGCCGAATGCAAAGGTGCCGAGCGGCGGTATCAGGCAATATGCGGAAAACAGGCCGGCCGAAGCGGTGGCCAGCACGCCGGGGCCGAAGCCGCCGATTAAGGCACTGAGCGCGATCGGCGGCACGAACAGAATCAAGGTCGGATCGTTGCCGAATTCGTCAGTCAATGCCAGTCTCACCGCGATCGTCAAGCCGGACAGCCATGCCGCGATCCCATAGGCGCGCCAATGGCGGTAGCGATCTTCGCGCATCAAGCGCCTCCGCTCGCGTCGCCAGTCAACCCGCCGCGATTGAGAAAGTCGGTGCGGTAAGGCGGCGCGTCGCCCAGCCGCGCGCTCAGTTCGTTGATTTGCTGCTTCAAGCGGATCATCGCCAGTTCCCGGCCGACCATGGCCCGGTTAAAGCGCTCCAGCTCGGTGTTGCGTAGCGCCAATTCTTCGGTTTGGCGGCGGAGCAAGGCTTCGGCATCCTTGCGTTTGCTGACGTCGGACATCACGCCCACCATGCGCAGAGGTTTACCATCTATCGTGCGTTCGACCACTCGACCCTTGATTCTCAACCATGCCACCGGGCCGGTCGAGTCCGCCCGGCGATAGTCGAAATCCACATCCTGAGCTTCGCCGGCAAAGTGGGCGTTAAAGGCGGCTTGCACTCGGTCGCGGTCCTCGGCCTCGACGCTGCGCAACAAAAACTCGAAGTAGGGCATTGCCGAATCGGACCGGTAACCGGTCATTTCCCGATAACGATGGGTCACATAGGCGCTGCCTTCGGCGATATTCCAGTCCCATAAACCGTCCTCGCTGGCCAGCAAGGCCAATTGCAAGCGCTCCTGGTTGACTAGCAAATGCCGTTCGGCCCGCTTTTTTTCGGTAACGTCGCGGGTCAGACCGCGATAACCTCGCGGCGCGTCGTCGTCCCCGCGAATCGGAACGCCGTTGACCAGGATTTGACAATGCCGGTCTTGGTGGTTGCGGATGCTAACTTCCAGGTCTCGAAACGGCAGGCCGTGTTCGGCGATTTCGGCGAGCGTTTCTTGCAGGCTGGTCGGATCGCCGGCCAACAGATCGAAGAAACTCGCGCCCAGCATCTCGTCGGCGCGATAGCCCAGTTGCTCTTGAATACTGTCGGATACATAGCGGAAGCGCCAGTCGGCGTCGACCTCCCAAATCCAGTCGGCCGACGCCTTGGCAATGTCTTGAAAGCGTGCCTCGCTGATGTGCAAGGCGCGCTCCGCCGCCTTGCGTTCGCTGATATCCAGCGCGTAAGCCATGCGCCTAAGCGGTTTACCGCCGGCGTCCTTGATGACGGTGATGTCAATCATGACCGGGAAACGCCGGCCGGCGCGGTCGATATGCTCGGTCTCGAACACGCCGTGGCCGCTGCGATCCAATTGCGTCAGCCGGCTCTGGATTTGCGGCCAGATTTCCGGCGAATAGACCGTGGCGATGGGTTGGCCGATCAATTCGTCCGGGGCGTAACCGCGTTCGGCCGCGAATTTCGGATTGACGGCCAGGAAACGGTCGTCGGCGGCATTGGCGATCGCCAGGCCGAAATCGGCTTGGTCGAACGCGCGCGCCCACAGTCGCAGGCCGGCTTCGATACGGTCCCGGCCGCGTTTGGCGCGGTAGGCCGTCCATCCGATGCCGAGCAGGGTACAGCCCACCGCCTGCGATAACCAGCCGTAATAACGGCTAAATGCCCGCATTCGCTCGGCGAGCTCGGCGGCGATCAGCGTATCCAACGCTTGCGCCTGATCCTCCAATTCGAAAAAGCGAGTATTTAAGTCGGTCTGTAAATCGGAATCGCCGGAGACATCGGTGCCGACACCGGCCAGCCTTTCCCGAAATTG
>NZ_JBYMAP010000317.1:0-3694 GCF_057766305.1 Methylomonas sp. BG-2
AGCGCCGGTCTGTTTCGTACGATCATTCCCGGCGACACCCGAGCTGGGCGCTACATGTCCAACTTGAGCAGTTTGACCGTGGTCAACGCCGTACCTTTACCGGCCGCGGCCTGGATGATGCTGAGCGGTTTGTTGGGACTGGCATTCAACTCGCGGAAACGCGTTTTAGCCGCCTAAACCTTTCAGCCCGGCGCTTGCCGGCCACGGACCGATCCCCTTGGTTTGTAGCCGGCTTCACCGAGCCACCCGATCATTTTTAAAAACAGTCCCGAGAATCTTCCATGCGTGCAATGTTTCAAATGCTTTGCGGCGGCGCCCTGCTGTCCGCCGTCATGACCTCGCAGGCCGCCGGCCCGCTACCGGTATCGTTGCGCGGCGTGCCGGTTCCGCCGGTGCCCGGCCTGTTGGACGGCGCCAATCCGATCGTAGTCGATAAAAATGCCGCGATTGCCCTGGGCAAGGCCTTGTTTTGGGACCAAAGCGTCGGCTCCGACGGCCAAGCCTGCGCCTCCTGCCACTTCAGCGCCGGTGCCGACGGCCGAGTCAAAAACCAGATTAATCCGGGACAAAACTCGACGCAAGCGACCGGCCAAACCTTCGACAGCCTGCCGTCCGGAGGCGGCGGCCCAAACCACACGCTAGTGATTGAGGATTTTCCGCTGCAGCGCTTCGGCACCGTCACCGACAACAGCACGCTAACCTATAACACCGACGACGTGGTCAGCTCCGCCGGTACCTTCGGCGGCGAATTCACCGGCACCTCGCAAACCAACGGCGCCAACGACCAGTGCCGGCGAGACGCCAGCGAGGTATTCAACGTTGGCCACGTCGGCACCCGCAAAGTCGAGCCGCGTAACACCCCGACCGTGATTAACGCCGCGTTCAACCACCGCAATTTCTGGGACGGCCGCGCTAATAACAGTTTTAACGGCAGCAGCCCTTGGGGTCCGCGTGATCCGGATGCCGGCGTGTGGATCAAGCTCAATGCCAGAACAGTCGTCAAGCAACCGCTGAACCTGATCAATTCCTCGTTGGCCTCGCAAGCGGTCGCGCCGCCGGTGTTCAACGATGTCGAGATGGGCTGCCACGCCCGCGCCTGGCCGGACGTCGGCCGCAAACTGCTGAATCGTCAGCCACTGCAAAACCAACCCGTGCATCCGCAAGACAGTGTGTTGGGCGGGTTGAGCTACAGCAGCGCCGGGGATCTTAAGCCCGGCCTGAAAACCACCTACAAAAACCTGATTATTCAAGCCTTCAATAGCCAATATTGGTCTTACAGCAGCATTGGCAAATTCGGCGCCCCGGCCAGCGGCGGCGCGGCCTATAACCAGATCGAAGCCAACTTTGCGATGTTCTTCGGCTTGGCGATCCAGTTATACGAATCGACACTGGTGTCCGACCAGTCACCGCTGGATTTGAGCCCGCTCGATGCGGCGATGATTCCAACCTGGGCCAATGTCGCCGATCCGGCACTGGTCGCGTCGCTGAAACGCGGCGTTAGTCTGTTCGTCAATAATAATTGCTCGCTGTGCCACGCCGGACCGACGTTGTCCTTGGCCGCGGTAGCGACCAATGCCGCGCTGGTGACGCCGACGCCGGGCGTAACCTTCGGCCCACCCGCAACGCCCATCGCATACGGACCCAATGCTTTTGGCCCGAACAACATTGCCGCCGGCGCCGGCATCTCCCGCTATGTCAATCCGGTTACCCGCGACAATACCGGCCAGAATTTGCCGCGCCTGATGGATTTGGGCTACACCAATGTCGGCGTCACCCTGCCCGACACCGATCCGGGCGTGGCCGGCTTCGATCCTTTCGGCCAACCGTTGTCGTTCGCGGCCCAATACGTCGAGTATCTGGCTGGCAATAACGCCGGGGTCTTCGATTTACCAATCGACAACGTGCGCAGTTGCGATTTTCTGATCCCGCTGGCGGTCAACCTTAACGCGCCGCTCAGCAATATTTTCCTGCCCAGCGACGGCATCCAGGCCGACGGCAGCCGGGAAGGCGCGCTACGCAACCAAAACTGCCGCAACGCCAACCCGCTGACCGCTTACATCCCCACGGTCGCGGCCGCACAAGCCAACCGTAATGGCAACAAAATGGCCGTGGCGACCAATGCCGCCTTCAAGGTGCCGACCCTGCGCAACGTGGAATTGACCGGGCCTTATATGCACAACGGCGGCATGGCGACCTTGGCGCAAGTTGTCGAGTTTTACGCGCGTCATGGCAACTTCGCCAGCCCAGAGCTGCATGCGGTGATCGGCCCGATCGCGGCGAATTTGATCAATTCGCAAAACTCCGCCGATCTGAGCAATTTCCTGAAAGCTCTGACCGACGAACGGGTGCGCTACCAAAAAGCCCCGTTCGACCATCCGCAGTTGACGGTCGCTCACGGTCATGTCGGCAACGAACTGCAAGTTGAAGCCGGTAACCCGCTGGCCGCCGATTTGGCCAAGGACGAAACGCTGACGATACCGGCGGTCGGTGCCGACGGTGCGGCAACGCCGATCGTGCCGTTTTTAGCGCCTTTACCCTAAGGCCGGCCCTCCCTCAACATTTGGAAACTACGATGAAAACAGCATTTTTTAGACCACGAAACCTGGGATTCGCGCTGGCGCTGAGCCTGTGTCGGCTAACCCCCGCGCTTGCTTCCACCAGCTACGAGAGCGTCGTCAATCTGAGTTACTCGATCAGCGTTTTGGAGAGTAGCAATCCCACGGCAGGCGATCGGACCGGTTTGTCCATCCTGGGAAGCTACCAGCAAGCTGCCGACGAGGAACACTTTTACGCCACGGTGAGCGGCGACGGCCATTACCAGTCCTACAGTCCCAATCCGGCCGCGGTGACGGTTAGCGACAAGTTCACCGGTGAGTTTGCCGCCAGCGGCAATGTCAATTCAGGCAGTGTCGACAGCTTGTTTACCGGGCTGTTCGGTTTGGAATTGCACAACAGCGGCCCGTATAGCTACCGCATCGCCGTCGATTTTAAGTACGCGCTGCAAGCGGCCGCCCATGGCGAGTTCGCCAGCACCTTGATCTTGTTCGATTACTGGGATGAGGCCGGTTCGAATACCGGTTTCGACTACGCGTCGGCCGCCGTGTTTACCGACTATCCGGACGATCAACAAGCGGCGGCGGACGGCACGACGTTTTATTTCAGCTTGGCTGCGGGCGCTTCGGAACAGCTTTACGCCCAAGCCGGCATCAGTTCGCATTTGGAATCGGCGGACGCATCGCCGGTGCCGGTGCCTGGCGCTATTTGGCTATTCGCGAGCGGCGCGTCGCTAAGCCTCGGATTCTTCGCCGGTCGGAAGCAATCCGCCGCAGGCTCTCGCAAAGTTTAACGTCACGCCCTTGGTGACGACCGAACACCGAAAAGCCGGTGGTTAACCCAGCGCAAGGATGCGCGCCTTTAACCTACCTATTGCCGGATTTCGCTGGTTCCGCCGCGATCATGGGCCACGGGGGGCAGGGGGGTGAATGGGCGTAGCTGGGTTCGGATTCAGGACGGTCCGTTGACGCGACGCGAATAACGTACGAACAACGCAGGCTAGGACGTTCTGCGTGGCATGGCCCGGAAGGCAATGCCGAGGAGGGGGAGCGATGAGGCGCTCGGCCAGGGATAGGCTGGCATCGAACAAACAGGCAAGTTCGATCGGTGCTGAATTAGCTTGTTGAACGCTATTAATCGT
>NZ_JBYMAP010000318.1:0-3626 GCF_057766305.1 Methylomonas sp. BG-2
TAAGCGTGCGCTCGTGGATTTGCGAGCGGCGGTTATAGACCCAGAATCCTAATTTGGGTCCGCCAAGTTTCGTGGCGATGCACAGCAAAAAGTTCAGCGGATGGCCGTTGGCGTTCAGCACGATGACCAGATCGGCGTTCAAGGCTTTGCCGAAGATCGCTTGGTAAAGTACCGTTTCGTTCAGCCAATAATTGCGGACCTTGACACCGACCGGCGGCGCAAATTCCACCAAGTCGCGTTTCGCGGCTTGCTCCGGGTTGGGTTTACCGTAAACTACTTCGAGTTTAACGCCGTCGCGCGCCAAATTTTCCGCCAACCGCTCGAATAACCCGAGCCGGTAGTGCGGCATGGTCGGGACGGCAATAAGCACCTGGTAGCGGTACGAGTCGGGCATCGGCGGTTTCGATGGCGGATGAGATTAGGCTTCGTCCAACGGATCGGTTGGGCGAGTTCGACCGCAATAATAGTGTTGTTCTACCGAGTCGTAAATCATGAGCGAGAATCTTCCGCCTTTAACCAGCACCGTTCCGGACGGGGCGATACCCGAGATCGTCGCCGCGCTGGACCGGATTCAGGCTTGGCGCCGGGATATTCATGCCCACCCGGAATTGTGTTTCGAGGAACAGCGCACCGCCGATTTGGTGGCCGCCAAGCTGAGCGAATGGGGCATACCGGTGCATCGCGGCTTGGGCAAGACCGGCGTGGTCGGGGTTATTCAATCGGGCAGCGGCGGCCGAGCGATCGGTTTGCGCGCAGATATGGATGCCTTGCCGATTCAGGAGCAAAACCGGTTTCCGCACGCCTCCGCCTATCCCGGCAAGATGCACGCCTGCGGCCACGACGGCCATACCGCGATGTTGTTGGCGGCGGCGGACTATCTGGCGCGGCACCGCGATTTCGACGGCACGGTGTATTTGATTTTCCAGCCGGCCGAGGAGGGTGGCGGCGGTGCCGATGCGATGATCAAGGACGGCTTGTTCGAGCGCTTTCCGATGCAAGCGGTCTACGGCATGCATAATTGGCCGGGCTTGGCGGTCGGCGAATTCGCGGTCGGCGCGGGTCCGGTGATGGCGTCGATGAGCCGTTTTAAAATCGTCGTGCATGGCAAGGGCTGCCACGCGGCGATGCCGCATTTGGGGCTGGACCCGGTGCCGGTCGCGGCTCAATTGATTACCGCCTTTCAGACCATACTGACCCGCAACGCCAATCCGCTGGACAGCGGCGTGATCTCGGTGACGATGTTGAACGCCGGCGAGGCGACCAACATCATTGCCGACCGTTGCGAATTGGCCGGTACCGTGCGGACTTTTTCCGCCGACTTGCTGGATATGATCCAAGCTCGGATGGCGCAACTGACCGAACATCTGTGTCTGGCCCACGGAATGACCGGCGACTTCGAATTTCAGCGCTTGTATCCGGCCACGGTCAATGAGCCGGGGGCGGTCGAGCAAGCTCGGCGGGTGATGATCGAGATGGTGGGCGAGCCACGGGTGTTGCCGCAGGTGCCGACCATGGGCGCCGAAGACTTTGCCTTCATGCTGCAAGTCTTGCCCGGTTGTTACTGCTTTCTCGGTAACGGCGACGGCGACCATCGTAGCGCCGGCCACGGCGCGGGACCTTGCACGCTACACAACGCCAGTTACGATTTTAACGACGACATACTCGCGCTGGGCGCCAGTTATTGGGTAAGGCTGGCGCGGGCGCATTTGGGCTGACTCTATCGCTTTTAAATTTCGGGAGATTTTATGCAAACCGTGTTGATTACCGGTGCCAATCGCGGCTTGGGATTGGAATTTTGTAAACAGTATGCGGCGGCCGGTTGGCGGGTGCTGGCGGTTTGTCGGCGCCCGGACCAAGCCGACGCGCTGCTTGCGCTGGCGGCCGCTTCGGATCGGCTGCAAGTGTTGGCGGCGGACGTCGCCGACTTTGGGCAAATCGACGCGCTGGCGGCCCATTTGAACGGAACGCCGATCGACGTGCTGCTGAATAACGCCGGCGTCTATGGCGACCAGGCCGGCCAAGGTTTCGGGCGGCTGGATTACGCCGCCTGGCAGCATACCTTGACGATCAACACGCTGGCCCCGGTAAAGTTGGCCGAAGCGCTGTTGCCCAATCTACGAGCGGGGCAACGCAAACTGATCGTCACCGTCAGCAGTCTGATGGGCAGCATGACCGACAACACCAGCGGCGGCAGCATTCTGTACCGGTCCAGCAAGGCCGGGGTCAATGCGGCGATGAAAAGCCTGTCCATCGATTTGGCGCCGCAAGGCATCGGCGTGCTGATTCTGCATCCGGGTTGGGTCAGAACCGACATGGGCGGGCCTAACGCGTTGATCGATGCCGACGAAAGCGTGGCAGGCATGATCACCGTGATCGGCGGTTTCACGCCGGCCCAATCCGGCGGCTTTCTGCGCTACGGCGACGGTAAAGTCATGCCTTGGTGAGTGAGGTTCGCGAGCAATAAAAAAGCCGGCTCTCGCCGGCTTTTTTCATTCGTCGGGTTGGTTGAGCTAATCCGGCTGCGGTTACATATCGCACTTATGGGCGTTGCCGCAGCAATCCGCCATGTTACCGCCGTGAGCCGCGCAATGTTCCGTGCCGCATTGATGAGCCGCACCGCCTTTGTGATGCGCGCAGTGGCCGGAATCGCAGGTTTTCTCGGCGGCCGCGGCATGGTGGTCGCAATGTGCGGTGTGGCACTGATGAGCCGGCGCGTTGGCGTCTTGGGCGCAATGTTCGGCACAAGCTTTGTCTTTTTCGCCGGGATGATCGGCGCAATGTTTCGCGCAGTCGTGATGAGGCGCTACATGGCTTTTGCAATGTTTGATGCAGGCTTTATTTTTCTTGCCCTTGCTTTTGGCGCAATGGGCGATGCAGTCGTGTTCGTCGGCCGCGGCCTGGTGTTTGTCGCAATGTTTGGGTTCAACCGCGGCTGGCGCCGGCGCGGCGGCGGGAGCGGCTTGGCTGGCAACCGGCGCCGGCGTGGCAACGACCGGTTCCGCGTTGGCTTCGGTGGCCGGTTTACTGGCTTCGCAACCGGTCAAGAATGCCGCCGCGGCCAGATTAGCGATCAAAACGATATGCCTTATTTTCATAATATTCCCGTGGTGTGGTTAGTTGTAGGCATATTGTAAGGTGCCGGAGGATACATCGGCAAATAAATTGTGTTATTTAACATAGTTTATTTATGCCGTTAGCCGTTTTGTGCTTGGAGCGGTCCGAGTTTGGCAAGCGCCGAACTGAAATTGCACGAATGGCGTATTGCTACGAAAGCGCGTGGTCGGACTCAGTTAACCGCCAGGACGCTGGCGATCAAGCCGTATGTTCTCGGCAGCGCAATGTAAAAGTCACCGGGCCGTCGTTGGTCAGCGACACTTGCATGTCGGCGCCGAAGCGCCCGAATTGGCTGCCGGGATAACGCTGGCGGGCTTGCTGTTGCAAGTAGCCGAACAGCTCTCGACCAATATCCGGCGGCGCGGCGGAAGCGAAGCTGGGACGATTGCCGGTATCGGTGTCGGCCGCCAACGTAAATTGCGGCACCAGTAACAGGCCGCCGCCGATGTCGCGCAGGCTGAGATTCATTTTGTCTTGAGCGTCGGCGAAAATTCGGTAGTTCAAGATGCGTT
>NZ_JBYMAP010000319.1:0-3551 GCF_057766305.1 Methylomonas sp. BG-2
TTCGGGCACGGCTGGCGCCGGATTGGCCACTGATGGCGCTGTTTCGGCGGTTTGGTCGAAGGGGTCCAGTTCAGCCGGTGCCACTGAACCGGCCTCGAAACGCCCCGGCAGACGCGGCGGCAAGGTTTCGACACGATGCAGCGTCAGCGCGGCAAGTTGGCCCAGGAAGCCGTTCATTGCCGCACCCGATCCAGATAGCATTGCCGGCGTAGCGGGCTCATCGCCAGAATGTCCGCTTCACTCCAGCCGTACGCACGAGCCAACGAATGCACGTCGTTGAACACGCGTTGCGCCCAGGCCTGAATTTCCCGCCACAGAAAGCCGGCAATATCGAAGGCTGCCAACCAGGCATGCCGGCAGCTCGGGCAATTTAAATCCAGGCGGATGTCGGCTTGCGGGTCGGCGGCGGCCAGCAAGGCTTCGGCCGAGCCGATCAGCGCTTCCGGGACGGTTTCCGGGGCAATCGGCGCGCCATTGACTAACACGTCAACGCAGCAGCGCGCGAATAAGGCTCGCCGCGCGGCGGCAACCTCGGTCAGATTTTGAATCGCCAACAGATCGCCGCTATCCGGCAAACGCAGTTGGATGCGATAGCCGTCCTGCCGCAACAGTAGCGGTTCGGCGGCGGGCGGCGGCAATTGCAGGTCGGCGACATTCAAAGCCAGTTCCAGCGTCTCGCCGCAATTCGGACAGGCCGCCAGACTGGCCATTTGCGCGCCGAACAAGCGTTCGCGCAAGGCCAACAGCCGGCCGTTACGTTGTCCGAGCGGCAGACTCGCCACCTCGGCTTCATTGACGTCGCTATCCAGCAGCGTTAGCAATGTCAGCGCTCGTTGGGTGTCCGTCTGCGCTAAGCAGCGTTCCCAGGCAGTCAGCAAGGTCGAGGCGATGCCCGCGCTCATGGCTATTGCGGCTCGGTAAAGGTTTCCTCGGCCGGCTCGGCGACTTCGTAATCGCGTTCCCAACCTTCGTTTTCCAGCTTGATGTGCTGAATCGCCACCGCGTTGGCGTTCGCGTCCAAATCCGGCAGGGCCTGGAATTCGGACACCCAGCAGCGAAACAGTTTGTAAGCCACCGCGAGTTGGCCGGCTTCGTTGTAGAGTTCGATGATGATGTCCTTGCGAAAATCCTTTAACGACACTTCCGAGCCCAGCCCAGAACCGAAATTCCAGACCTTATTGGCCCATTGCTCGAATTCCTTATCGTGAGTCACGCCGCGCTCCAGGCTGATGGCCTCGTACTCGGTGCGGCCCGGCGATTTGCGGCTGCTGCTGGGATCGCCGCCTTCGCGGTGTTTGACGACTTCGGTGGTGCGTTTGAGCGCGCCGACCTTGCTGACCCCGGCGACGTATTTGCCGTCCCATTTCACCCGGAATTTGAAATTTTTATAGGGATCGAACCGTTGTGCGTTGACGCTGAACTGAGCCATGGCGGATTCTCCTTAGACTTCGATTTGTCCAGCCATCTGCTGGAGTTTAATGACGACGAACTCGGCGGGTTTTAACGGCGCGAAACCGACCACGATATTGACGATACCGGAATTGATGTCGGTTTGGGTCGTGGTTTCCCGGTCGCACTTGACGAAGTAAGCCTCCCTGGGCGTACTGCCCTGAAAAGCGCCCTGGCGAAACAGGTTGTGCATGAAGGCACCGACGTTCAACCGAATCTGCGCCCACAACGGTTCGTCGTTGGGCTCGAACACCACCCATTGGGTGCCGCGATAAAGGCTTTCCTCGATGAACAACGCGGTGCGGCGCACCGGGAGGTATTTCCATTCGTCGGCCAACTGGTCGGCACCGCGCAGGGTCCGCGCGCCCCAGACCACCCGGCCGTTGACCGGAAACGCCCGCAGACAATTGATCCCTAACGGATTGAGCATGCCGTTTTCGGCATCGTTCAGATTGACTTGCAGCCCTTGAATCCCGCTCAACGAAGCATCCAGTCCGGCCGGCGCCTTCCAGACGCCGCGCGCGGTGTCGGTGCGGGCCATGATGCCGGCGATCATTCCGCTGGGCGCGAACACGTCTAGCTGGCCTTCGCGCAAGGGATCGCTTTGAATCACCCGTGGAAAATACAAAGCGGCATTGCGGGCTTCGACGCCGGAAAGGCCCAAGGCGCTTAAACCGTCGCGGGCCTTTGCGGCGGCGGTGTCTTTATTTGCCCCCCAAGCCGCAGGCGGATCGACGATCAGCACGGCGCGCCGGTCGGCGCAGTATTTCATGGCCTTTTGATAGACTTCCTTCAGCGTGTCGCCTTCGCGGGTGTCGGGCGGGATGCACAGCAAATTGAACAAATCGGCCTTGTCCAGCGCGTAAAGGCCGGTCTTGTTGTTTTTGTCACCGACTACGTCGGTTTCGGCGGTCAACAACGCGCTGTCGCCGCCGCCGGTAAACTTTTTAAAGCTGGCCGGCGTCGCCGCCGGATTGGCCGGATCTTCGGCCGCGGTCGAGTCGGTGGGCCTGGCGGCCACCAAGTCAGCGCTGCCGTCGGCTTTCTTCTGCACGCGGATCAGATTGGATTCGGCCGCCAGTACCCGGTCCAAGCGGCGAGCGCCGGCGGTTGCGGTGACGGCCAGATTCAGGAAGCGCTCGACCCGGCCCTTGCCGGGTTCTTCGTACACCGTCATATTGAATAAGTCGGCCTGCACAATGCCGTAGCGGCTGGCGACTTCGGCGGAAATGCCCTTGGCGTCGATCGTGTAAGTGAGCTTGTCGCCGCGCAAACCGACGCTGGCGGCTTCCAGTTTCAGATCGGCGTTTTTCGAGGTCGTGGCGTTTTTCGCCAGTCTGACGATCAGCGCCTGTTGTCCACCGTTCAGATAAAAATCGCGTACCGCATAGGACAGCGGAAAATCCGGCGACAGATCGCCGAAGGTTCGAATAAAGTCGCCGAAGCTGTTGACGGTGGTCGGCTCGTCGATCGGTCCGCGCGAGCTGCGGCCAAGAAACGCGGTAATCGAGGTGGCGACTCCGGTAATGGTGCGCACACCACTGGGGATTTCTTCGATGTAAACGCCGGGATAAGAGAGTGCTACAGGCATGACGTGCTCCTTTGAAACGCTACTGGAACCGGATTACCACCCCATGGAGGCTTAATCTAGTGCGGAGAGACAGCGCGGCCGGACGGGGCGGCCACGGACCGAAAGCTGGCGCGAAGCCACCCGAGCCGGGCGGTTTTTGTTGAACAGCATCTTGAGCGCATTTCCGGCAACAAACAATGACGTATTTGTACTAGTACAAACGTACTGCATCGCTTGCCAAACCGCGGATTTCGTGGTCAGGTGCCATTCTGGCAACCAGCCAATGCATGAATTAATTTAGACGAGCGACATTCGGATGCATACCGTAAGACGATTTTCGCGACTCTACCAGGCGGTTATCGAGTCATTATCCCTAGCGGTCACGCGGGAGTGGTCGCCTTGGAGTATGACAATGGCGTGGAAACGGCAGTAGCCCGATCGTGGGCCTGCCAATTCAGGCAACTATATAGTTTTGGCCAACGGCATTGATTCGCCGTTCATAGCCAGTCGCGGAATTAACGCGGTGGCGAAC
>NZ_JBYMAP010000320.1:0-3520 GCF_057766305.1 Methylomonas sp. BG-2
GATCAAGGCCATCCCGCCACCGGCATATCCAGATTTTGCCAACCGTTTTCTAATGTCGGACCGGCCCGCAAATGTTGCTTACCTAACGGTCACGAAAGGATTTTCGCCCCGGAAAATGAAAAGATGCTGGCAAGAGGCGCTTTAGCGGCAACCGAGGGCGTGTTTACCGGTATATCCGTAATTCTTTCAGAGTAATGGGTGAGTGCGTTGCGGAGTGCTGCGGTATGAGAAAAAAACACTTTCGGATAGCCAAAGCCATCGGCCAAAAAAAGCCGCCAATCCCTGGCGGCACAGTGGGTAACGAGGTTGCAAGCCGGTGTGACCGGCGATTTACGGCAACGTACAAGTACCGTCGCCGCCGTCGCGGATGAAGTAGTCGGTGGACAGCGTGCCGTTGGCGGCCGAGATCACGTTCGGACCCGCGCTCAAAAACACCGGCACCACTTTCCGGGTGGTACCGTTCAATTGGGTTAACGGCGTGCCGTTGATCGACACGTTCAGCAGATAAGTGCCGTTATCGAACAGGTTAACGAAGGGTTGGGCGGTACGGCTAGCCGGGTTGAAGGCGCACCCAGGACTGACCAGCGCGTAGGATTTGCCGCTGGCAGCGTATTCCAACGTACCGTCGCTACTGAAGGTATTGCCCGAGGTATCCGGCAGACTGCAGAAATCCGGCTGGACCGTAAACGCGTAAGTGTCCGCGACGCGTTTGGACAGCGCCACCACGACGGTGTTAGTGCCGTCGGCCAGCCAAACCGGCACCGAAGGCTGGGCCGCGTTCACTTTCGCGACCGTCCCGCCGTTCAGGCGAACCGTGGCCGTGGCTTTTAAACTTGGATTGAACAGCCCCGCTTGAACAGTGGCGGCCTGGGCGCCGGTCACCGGATTGATCGCGCAGCTGACGGCCGACGACGCGAAGGTTTTACCGCTGGCACCGACTTGCACGGTCGTCGCGGCATCGGCGCCGGCCGACAAACCCAATACGGTAAGAAAGCTTAACAGCCTGACGGATAAGGCACGGTTCATACGAATAGTTCCCCTGAACGAATATGATTAGGAGGGCGCAATCGTATTCGACGCCGATAAGCTCAAGCTTAATACCCCATTAGAACCAGGTTAAAAGTACCGCGCCGCCAGACATGGCGACGGCGGAAGACCCGCCGGCAATTATTTTGCCGTTCTATCGCCGGCACCAGCCAAACGCGAGCAAAAACCTGGTCAAACCTTCTGCACTCGGGTTCAGCGCCAAACGGGTTGAGGCCCTGCGTGATTCGGACGCCCACAGTGTGACTGTCTCTTAATGGCCGCCAGGGGCCATACTGCGGATTCGGTGCCTAGTAACAATCCGTATCCCCCCGCCGGAAGCCCAGAGCCCAAACATCTCAAGCGATCACCGATAGCCAGCAATCAGTTAAACTGGCTATCTGCGAACTTACCCTATATCTCCCGGATTGAGGTCATGCGCACCATACTTAAAACTCAGTATGAAAGTCGTTGGACAAGGTAAGGACATCGCGGTGTCGGAACGCCATCAATCGCGGCTGACGCGGCTCCTACGCCGATCCTTTTTCATTCTCCAGGGCGAAATCACTTTAATGACCGCTAGGTTAAACCGGGGAAATCGTCCGTCTGTTGGGTTCAATGTGATGCGGCGGTTCGGCGGGGATTGGCTTTCGCGCTGCTACGGCTGCCAAAAATCCAAGCCCACGGAGGGATCGAAGCTTGCAACGGCTGCCCGCTTACAGACTGGCGGCGCTTAAATCCGGCAAAGTAGAATCATTCCCGCCAGAAATCGTAAAAATTAAACCATTGTCGCGGGGCGGCCAGGCAGTGGTATTGCAAACGTTCGGCGTAGCGGCGGACGGCGGCGCGGATGACTTCGTCGCGGTTGGCGCGGTTCCAGGCCAGGCCGTCGCTGAACGGTTCGAAGAGAATTCGGTGGCGGCCGGCCTGTTTGACGCAGAACAAGCCATACACCGGACACCGCAGCAGGCCGGCCAGCACGAACGGACCCTGCGGCAACGGCGCCGGCGCGCCGAGGAAGTCGGCCCAGGCTACCCGGCCGCCACCCACCGGCGTGCGGTCGGCGGCGATAATCACCAACTCGCCCTGCTCGATTTTTTCGGCCAAGCGCATCGCCACCCCAGCGTCGATCTCGGTGACTTGCAGCAAGTTCAGCGCGCTGGCCGGGTTATAGCGGGCCAGCAAACGGTTGAAGCGCTCGGCGTGCTTGGTATGCACCAACACGTTGATTTTGACGTTCGGATCGCGCCGGGCCATGACCCGACACACTTCGGGATTGCCCAGATGGCAAGCCAACAGCAGCGCGCCGCGCCCTCGCGCCAAATCTGCCAACAACCGCTCGCGGCCGTCGAATTCGACCGCGTCCGCCGGTAGCGCATCGGCCCAGGCCGCCATCTTGTCGATCATCGCATTGGCGAATGCGATGAAATGCCGCCAACTCCGCCAGTTCAGACGCTCCGGCCGCTCGCCGTTAAACAGCGCCAAGCGCCGCCAGAATTCGCGACTGGCCTCTCGGGCGCTACGCTGGCTCAACCAGTAATAACTAACCACCGGATACAAAAACGCTTGCAGTAACGGCCGACCGCCGTAACGGAACACGCCGAACAGCAGGCGCATGCCCCAAACGCAAGTCGATTCGCCGATTTGCGCCCAATGGCCGGCGGCCCTCATCGCGGACGCCTGCACAACAGGACCGGTAGCCTGAGCAGCATCCCGCAAAACAGCCGGGCGTGCGTCAACGAAATCCGGAGGTTGTCGCGGAACAGCCGAAAATGCGATACGCCGTCTTCCGGATAACGCACCGCCGTCGGCAGGTTGAAGGCGGCGACGCCTTGCCAATGCAGCCTGACCACGATATCGATGTCAAAGGCCATGCCGCTGGCCACGCGTTGCCGGGCCAGCAAGCGCTCGACCGCCGCCAGCGGATACACGCGGTAGCCGCACATGCCGTCGGCGATCGCATCCGACCAGGTGTTGACGCGAATCCAAAAATTGGTGATGCGCCGGCCTTGCACCCGGCTCTTCGGCGCGTCGGTGCCGTATCGCGGCGCGCCGAGTATCATCGCCTCCGGATACAGGCGGGCCAGTGCCAGAAACGCCGGAATATCGGCAGTGTCGTGCTGGCCGTCGGCGTCGATTTGCAGCGCGTGACTGAAGCCTCGCGCGCCGGCCCGGCGAAAACCGTCGATGACCGCCGCGCCCTTGCCGCCGTTCGCCGGCCGTTCCAGCAAGCTCAGCCAATCGCTTTGCGCGGCGGCCAACTCGCGCAATACCTGTCCGCAGGCCGGCGAGCTGCCGTCGTTGACCAACAGGCAGGGCAAGCCGTGCGGCTTGAGCCGCGCCAGCAAGGCCGGCAACGCCCGCTCGTGGTTGTAGACCGGAATCACGATGCAAACCTTGATCGTCATGCTTACTCTGTCAGTCGTTGGACGAAGCCAGGCCATTCCCTTGTCGGAACGCCCTCAATCGCGGCTAAAGCCTTTCCCAAACCCATCTT
>NZ_JBYMAP010000321.1:0-3473 GCF_057766305.1 Methylomonas sp. BG-2
TTTATTTCCGAATATTTTGAACAGCATCCTACCTTCGCGGCGGAAGCCGGCCGGCACGAGTTCGACGGCCGTTTGCCGGATTGGAGTCCGGAAGGTTTGCATCGCACCGAACGCTGGCTGGAAGCGCGGCGAATGCAGGCGCTGGCTTATCCGGATCAAGCCTTGACGTCCGCGCAACGCTTCGAGCGCGATTACTTGTTGGCGACGGTCACCAAGGAATTGTTCTGGCGGCAAGTCGCGCGTTGGCCGTTCAAGAATCCACAATTCTATGCCGGCGCGCTGGACCCGAATCTTTACATCAGCCGACCCTATGCGCCGCCGGCCGAACGAATGCGGGCGTTTATCGCTTACGCCGGCAACGTGCCGCAAGCGGCGGCGCGGATTCGTACCAATCTGGAACTGCCGTTACCGCGCACTTATATCGATATCGGCAAGACCGTGTTCGGCGGCCTGGCCAAGTTTTACGAAGCCGAGGCCAAGGCGGCGTTTGCCGGCGTTGCCGATCCTACGCTGCAACGCGAATTCGCCGAGAAGGTCGGGCCGGCGGCAAGGGCCTTAAATGAATTGGTGGACTGGTTTGAATTGCAAAGGCCGACGGCGACCGACAACTTTGCACTGGGGGCGGAGAAATTCAGCCAAATGCTGGCGGACACCGAGCTGGTGGAGATGCCTTTGCCGACATTGGCGCGGATGGGCCGCGCCGATTTACAGCGCAATCTAAAAGCACTGAAGCAAGCCTGTCGGCGCTTTGCTCCCGCCGCGACCACCGCCGAATGCGTCGCCCAAGCCGAGGCGCATAAACCGGCGGCCGGTCCGGTTGCCGCCGCGACCGAGCAACTCAAGCAACTGAAAACCTTCGTCGCCGAGCGGCAATTGCTGACGATTCCAAGCGACGACGAAGCAACCGTCGCGCCGTCGCCGCCCTACGCCCGCTGGAATCTGGCGTATATCGATATTCCCGGGCCCTACGAACACGGCTTGCCGTCGGTGTATTACGTAGCGCCGCCCGATCCGGCCTGGACCGCGGCCGAGCAAGCCGCTTACTTACCCGGCCGAGCCAATCTGCTGTTCGTGTCGGCGCACGAGGTGTGGCCCGGCCATTTTCTGCAATTTCTGCACGCCCACCGGGCCGGCTCCAAGTTTGCTCGGTTGTTCGGCAGTTATGCCTTTTCCGAAGGTTGGGCGCATTACAGCGAAGAATTGGTCTGGGAGGCCGGCCTGAAAGATGGCGATCCTGAAACCCACATCGGCCAGCTGGTCAACGCCTTGTTGCGCGACGTGCGCTTTCTGGCGGCGCTGGGTTTGCACACCCAAGGTTGGAGCGTGGAGCAAGCCGAACAAATGTTTCGGGAGCAAGCCTTTCGCGATCCGGGCAATGCCCGCCAGCAGGCCGCGCGCGGCACCTTCGACCCGGCCTATCTGAATTACACGTTGGGTAAATTGCTGATTCGCCATTTGCGCGACGATTGGTGCGCCAAGCGCGGCGGCAGGGCCGGCTGGCACGACTTTCACGACGCTTTTCTGTCCTATGGTGCGCCGCCGATTCCGTTGGTCGGAAAGGCGATGTTGGCTGGTCGGGATGATTAAACCGCTCCGCAAAAACCCTGCGTTTTGAAGTTGCGGAAGGGCCTTGGGTTGGAGCTTTTTTAGGCGGCAAGCAAAGTCCCGCGACCAAAATGGCGGGCGGAATTGGCAGGCCATTCGTTCGCCGAGCGGAAGCGGAGAATGCTGGGCTTCGACTCCGCTCAGCCTACGTCATCCGGCGCTCAGCCAGCGTGATCCGCCGTTCAGTCCGCGTGATCCGGCGCTCTGCCAGCGTCATCCGCCGCTCCCAAGCCCTAAATGAATCGCTTTAGGTTTCGGCTTCTATTTCGTAGCCGGCATATTTGCGGATGTTGATGACGCCGCTGTCGAAGATCAGGTACTGGCCCTTGATGCCGAGCAAGGTGCCGGACACGGTCGGGTCTTTATCCATATTGAAGGATTTGACTTTGGTCGGATATTCCAAAACCGGATAATTCAATTGCACCGCTTCGGCGTCGGATAGCAAGGTTGGCGGCTGTTCGGCGAAGCGTTCCGTGATCGCGGCCAGTTCGGTTTGGCATTGGTTTAGCAGTCCGTCGCGCAGCACCGGCAGATCGAGTTCGACGGTGTTGTTTTTCAGCATTTGTTGCCAGCTGGT
Organism: Methylomonas sp. BG-2; assembly: GCF_057766305.1. Lineage (NCBI taxonomy): Bacteria > Pseudomonadati > Pseudomonadota > Gammaproteobacteria > Methylococcales > Methylococcaceae > Methylomonas > Methylomonas sp. BG-2. The sequence continues at coordinate 2,183 of NZ_JBYMAP010000321.1, forward strand.
TTTGTCGCTGACGTGTTCGGCTAGAGTGACTTCGATCAGGCCGGACAAATGGCGGGAGGCAACTTCGAATACCGGCAAGGCCTGCACCGCGCCCTGGTCTATCCAGCGGGTCGGGATTTGCGAGCGGCGGGTGATGCCGACCTTGATGCCGGAGGAGTTGGCCAGATAGACGATGTGCGGTTGAAAGCAAAATTCCTCGCCCCAGCTCGGTTCCCGGCAGGTGCCGGCGGCGTAATGGCAGGTTTCCGGTTTGACGATGCACATGTCGCATTGCGCCAGCTTGATGAAACAGGGATAGCAATAGCCCTGGTTAAAGCTTTTCTTGGTCTTGTTGCCGCAATGCACGCAAAAGATTTGGCCGGTGTGGCGCAGTTTCAGCGTTTTGCCGATCAGCGGGTTTAACGGGAGTTGTTGATCGCCGACCGGCAAACGGTATTGCACCGGATCGGCCAGCGCGCCGCGCATTTTTTCCAGACTGCCTATCACCTGTTAATCCTGATTACTGGGGAACAGTGACTATAATGACAGCCTTTTTCACGTGCTCAAAGAGGAATTGATGTCGTTTATGCAAGTTGCCGCCGGCGGCAACGTACCGTTCGAAATGAATGTAGTGGTCGAGATTCCGGCTTTCAGCGATCCGGTTAAATACGAAGTGGATAAACACACCGGCGCGTTGACGGTGGATCGGTTTATGGGCACCGCGATGCAGTATCCCTGCAATTACGGCTACATTCCGCAAACCCTGTCGGAGGACGGCGATCCGGTCGATGTAATGATTATCACCCCGGCGCCGTTATTGAGCGGTTGCGTGATCCACTGTCGTCCGGTCGGGATATTGCAGATGGTGGACGAGGCCGGACCCGATCCCAAGCTGTTGGCGGTGCCGATGCCGCAATTGACGCCTTTTTACAATCACGTCACCGATTACCGGGACTTGCTGAAGCCGCGCGCGATAAATGAGCAGTTGGATGCGCGATAAATGAGCCAATTTAAATTTACAGAGTGCGGAACTTAATTGCCAAATATCAAACAACGCACGAAACCGACGCCAAATAATCGACGGCTGGCCAGTTCGAAATTTTAATAGAAATATCTCCAACCACGTCGCTCGAAACAACTTCAGACTCACCGCAAACACGCGTCGTCGTCGATGCACCAATCGTGATTTCCATCGTCGCTCCAACCGGGACATTCGACAGCGTTGCAACATCGATACCGTCAGCCACTATCGTCGTTTTATCGATCGCGACACCCATTGCCGGGCGAGCAATCGGCGCTTCGGCGTCGAGCG
>NZ_JBYMAP010000322.1:0-3458 GCF_057766305.1 Methylomonas sp. BG-2
TTCCGTCGGCGCTGAGCGTGCCGGTTTGCAGCACCCGGTCGCCGGTCAGGCGAATGTCGCCGCCGCTGCTACCGTCCGCACGGACCGTGCCGGTATCTACAACCAGCTGGCCGCGCTCGACGACACTGCCCCCCCGAGTATTGTCGGTGGCGGACGCATCCAGCGTGCCACTGTTGGCGACCTCGTCGCCGATCAGTTCTATTGTGCCGCCGCGATGGACCAGCGATTTGGCTTCGACGATGCCGCTATTGTTGATAGCCGAACCGCGTAACTGGTCGGCGGCGCTGGCTGTCATGATGACCCGGCCGCCATCGGCACGGATCAGCTGTTTATTCTCGATGAGCGTGTTTACGGTGGCCGGGTCGACCTGGACGTTGACCAGTTTTCCTTCGTCCAATTCCAGTTTGGCGCCGTCGCCGCCAGCCAAGGCCACGGTGCCCAATCGAGCCTGGACGAGGCCTTCGTTACTGACATTCGGCGCCAGTAAAGCCACGTAACCGCCTTCCTTGGCATGGATGTCGCCTTGGTTGACGATGCCCGCACTGCCGCCATCGCGTTTGAAATGGTAATGACCGTCGCGAAAATCGGCGTCGCTGATGTTCATCGTCGAGGCGGCCATTGCGCCGACATCCACTTGCGCGCCCTTGGCGAACAAGACGCCGTTGGGGTTCACCAAAAACACTTGGCCGTTGGCGGTCAATTTACCGGCGATCACCGAGGCTTCGCCCGAAGTCACCCGATTCAGCGCGATAGAATGGGCATTCGGCTGTTGATAATCGACGTGGGCATTGGCGCCGATACTGTAACTCTGCCAGTTGATGATAGCTTTTTGGCTGCCTTGCACGACGTCCATTCGGGCGCCGTTCTGGTGAATTTGGGCCTGCCCGGAGGCCACTTGGCCGCCGCTGGGCAAAGCGTTGCCGGCCAGTTCGGCCAATGCGGGTTGCCCAGCGCCGGCCAAGGCGATCTGTATCGCCAATACCAGAGGGTGACGGTTGAAGTGTGGCGAACGGCTTGGAATGGAATGTCCGGTCATGGGCCTATCCTCGCTAATCAGTGCCTATTTTCGGCGGTTGCGGCGGCTTTGCGCTCCAGCAGGCGAGCGAAATTGCTTAACGATGCCAAGTGCGAATAAATCAATCCGAGCGAGCCGTCTCGGAACAGCGTTTCCAATATTTCGCCGCTGATTTTTTGGAATGTCGTTTCGTCCACGACCCACAGGCCGGACAGCGAGTAGCGCTCGCCGGTCGGCGAAACGGCGTCGGCGCGACGTTCGGTGAGCAGATCCAACTCGTGCAACGCGGCGGCGAATTTGGCGGTCCGTTGCGATTCGGCGTGGAATTCCCGTAAAAAGCCGATAATTTGCTGTAAGAATGCCGACGGTTCGCCGTTGACCAGCAGCGGTTCTCCGGTGCTATCGTTAAAACGCGGACTGGTATCGTCAAAGCAGACGATCAATTGCTTGTCTTCGGCCTGCTCGGCGGGTACGAAAGGGTAGCGGCGGATGAAGGCCGGTATGTAGCGGCCGGTCCAGCGACCTGCTTCATTTACGAACAGGTTTTCGCCGTCGATCAAGCCAAGTACCGCAACCGGGACGAAATGGCCGTCGCCGGCTTTAGCAAAAGCAATCGGATATTCCTTGCCGGCTTCCACGAACTCCCGCCCGATCAACGGTACGGAATTGCTGACTCGTGCGTAACCGACATCGTCCGACGGTGCGATATGCAGTTGGCCATGCACCGCTGGGTTAAGATTGACGATGCGTTTATAGAAAAGCAGTTGGTTCTCCACGATGTTTCACCGATTGGGTTGATGGTTAGGACGACGTGCGAATCCGGTTAAAACGATTTGCTCAGGCTGACCCAGAAATGGGGCGTTTTGTAAGTACCGTCCGAGTCGTTGCCGTCACCCGAGCGGGCTGGATTGGAGCCTATACGTTGAGCGATGCTACCGCGTATCATGAAATTGCCGGGCACGGTCCAATTGATACCCACGCCGCCGCCGCTGAGCGTGTAATGATTGGGCACGCCTTCGGTGGCATTCGGCCAAAGGTCGTTATGAAGCGTGATGCCGCCGTGGTCTATAAAGCCGACCAATTCGACATGTTCGTATACCTCGTAACGCAATTCGAAATTCATCAGATAGCCTTCGTCGCCCAGGGCCTCGTTGACGGGATAGGCTCTAACGCCGAATGGCCCGCCCAAGCTGAACTTTTCCGAAGAATCCAGATTTTTGGTCGCCAACTGTCCGCTGACGCCGGCATACATCCGTAATTTGTCGGTCAAATTTTGCAAGCGGGACAGATTCAGAGCGAATTTTTGGTAGGCGCCACCGGCGCGGGCCGTGGCTCTATTTTGGGCTTGATCGACCGAGCTGCCAGACAAATCCAGATTTCCGGCGACGACCGTTGCGCCGAACAGCGTTACCGCGCCACCAAACCAATCGTCTTGATGATCGCCGCTCAGGCCGATATAGCCGCTTTGCACTTCCTTGTCGCTGACCACGCTGCCAAGGCTGGTGTTGTAGTAATGGCGGTCGTCGAAACCGCTGGCAATGTAAAGGTTCGTGTTCACGCCGCGAATCAGCGGATAGGTCGCAAACGTGCCGCCGGTCCAGGCCGACCCTTGGGCGTCCAGCGACTGGAACGGTTCGCCCAACGTGTAGTCCAGCGCGGATGCGGCCAGGCCGATCCGCAACCCGGAATAACCTACCGGCAAGGAATAGGCGACCCGGCCGTAAACATTCCCACTACCGCCTTGAACGCGTAACGAGGCCAAGTCACCCAGGCGGAACGGGTTGTTTAGATTTAGCGAACCGCCGAATTGGTTCATGCCGACCGAACGCACGCCGGTGTTGCTGTAGTCCAGGCTACCGCTGATCAACTTACTGGGGTCGATTTTCAGCAACAGGTCGGATTCTCCGGCGCTAGCGCCCGCTTTCAGGGTTGACGATACGGTACCGCCGGTCAGGTCGTTCAGCAGTAGGATGCCGCGTTGTATATCCGCCAATCGCAACGCTTCGCCGGTCGGTTGAGCGGCCGACATGGTTTGCCGCGGGATGTCGTTTCGGTAGGTGTCGGCAGGGTCGTCAACCTCGATTTTGCCCAGTTTGGCTTCGCGGACCAGGATTTCGACGATACCGTCGCGAATTTTCTGGGCCGGCAAGACTGCGCGGGCGAAAAATCCGCGCTGTTGGTAGTACGCCGCGACATCGCGAGTGATCTTGCGTAGTTCGGCCAGACTCAAATCCTTGCCGATATAGTCTTTCAGAAAATCCAGGAGTTCGGCCTCGCTGATCAACGCCGCTCCACTGATCTTCCAACCTTTGACTTGAATGCGCACGTCGCTCTCGCCAGCGGGTGCCGGTTGTTCCGAGATTTCGAACGGGACTTGCGAGCTGTCTGGCAAAATCGGTTCTGGCCTGATATTGCGCAGGATCGAACCCGCCTCGGGAACGAC
>NZ_JBYMAP010000323.1:0-3447 GCF_057766305.1 Methylomonas sp. BG-2
GGGAATAAGGAAAAACCGAGTTCGAATATATTGTCGTTATTTTTGATTGATTTTCTTTGACAGTAAAAGATAGGTGAATATGATACGAGGTAGTCAAGACAATTTATTACGGCGCAATGCCCGTTGGTTATTGCGCCTTACGGCCTTGCATTTCGCGGCCTGTTGAGGAAGCATATGGCCCCTAATCAAGTAAAAAATTTAATTTTATTTGTGGCTATTTCTGTTATTTTTTTGGGTATAAATGGGATTGCGACTGGAGATTTTCATTCTAGTTATTCCGGTGCTTTTGGTGGTGCTAATAAGCTAATTAACAATTATTTTGGAGAAAATGGAACCAACTATGCAAGAATAATGATTGGAGTGTACTTAATGTTTTTTGCCTTAAGAAAAAAATAAACCTTTATATAACATAAGGAGATGATGCATGGCGGCTACAACATTTTTTATATCAAAAACAGGAATTCTTATTTCTGACGGTACTGTTCTGGGTGATGGAATTATAAGAAATTTGGAAGCATCTGTTGCAAGTGGCGAATTAAGTGGGTTAATTATTAGGCAGTTTAGTAATGGAGTTAATGCAGCAGAGCCATTAATTAGTGGCTATATGGATTCTAAGGACCTTTTAGCCCGAGTAGGGCGAAATAGGCGACAGCCGTATTGCGCCGTATGTTGACCTTCGTTCATTCGGCGCAATGCACGTTGGTTATTGCGCCTTACGGCCTTGACGGGCAAGGCCGGTTTAGGCAAAAACGGGCGGATGCCACTCGGCGATTCGCCAATCAAAATGCCACCATATGGCGGAACCGCGATGCGTTCCGCCTTACGGCCTTGTTATTCCTAACGATCAAGATTTTCATGGCCGATGGGGGAGGCTAGGCTTTTAATATACAAAAACTTTGGCCCTTATGGTGAGACTTATGTATTGATGTTGGGTGGTTTTTGGCTTTTACTGGTTGGTTTATTTAAAATAAAGGATTAAATTGTGTCTGATACTATTAATTTTATCACTCAATCAGAAACAATTCCCCAGAAATTTATGGAGACTTATATGAGTTTTAGTAAAACAGAATCAATACCTCGCAATTCCCAATGATTATTGCGCCTTACGGTCTTATAAAGCTGATTTATTTGTTATTGGTCGTAGTCGCAATTTTGATACCGTTGCTAAGTACAATCCTCCACATGTGGATATATCGGACGACAGGTGATTATACAATGCATGACAAAGTTGATAGGTATAATCCAAACAATAAAAATAGCCATCTTTCGAGCGGGCAGGTAATTCTAGTAAAGTTTGTAATCGGCTTAAGACGGGCATTGCCTTATCTAGCATTTTTTGTACTTGGCCATGAGTTTTTTTCTTTTATTAATAGAGGTGAGCTTCTTGCAAAATAGCTGAACGCAATAGATTCAGCCCGCGTAGGGCGCAATAGGCGATAGCCGTATTGCGCCGTATGTTGACCTCCGTTCATTCGGCGAAATGCCCGTTGGTTATGCGCGTTACGGCCTTGACGGGCAAGGCCGGTTTAGGCAAAAACGGGCAGATGCCACTCTGCGATTCGCCAATCAAAATGCCACCATATGGCGGAACCGCGATGCGTTCCGCCTTACGGCCTTAACCGAAATTTCTCGGCGGTTTTGCCGGAGAACGACATCGTTCTACAAAATTTGTCGGCCATTCTCGCTCGGAGCTCGACGACTGCAGAAAATTACGTCAACGCCCGAGCTCACCACAGGAATGCCCGAGTTATTTTCGAAAACGGTCGAGAAAAAAGCTCGACGGTTTTACCTCGGAACGACATTGTTCTACAAAATTTGTCGGCCATTCTCGCTCGGAGCTCGACGACTGCAGAAAATTACGTCAACGCCCGAGCTCACCACAGGAATGCCCGAGTTATTTTTGAGAACGGTCGAGAAAAAAGCTCGACGGTTTTACCTCAGAACGACATCAATCTATAAAATTTGTCGGCCATTGTCGCTCGGTGCTTGACGACTGCAGAAAATTACGCCAACGCCCGAGCTCACCACAGGAATGCCCAAGTTATTTTGGAGAACGGTCGAGAAAAAAGCTCGACGGTTTGACCTCAGAACGACATCGTTCTACAAACCGGGATGGTGTTCCTCCCCTGATGCCGCGCCGAGCACCCGAGGGTTTGAGCGGGAGTTGCCCGGCAGGGGCGCGGCAGGGATGCCGCGCGTTTTCGGAGGGCTAGGACAGCCCTTCCGAAAACCCCGCTCAAACCCGCAGGCGCGCAGGAAACAAGCGGCATGGGGTGTCGTTTCTTTTGGATACTTTTCTTTCGACTGCATGGATGCAGGAGGTAGAGCAATGCAGGAGCAATTGCCGAGGACAAGCAAAGAAAAGTATCGCGGTTGCCGGTCCGCGAACCGTCAATAAATTAGGCTTCGCGACAGCGAAACAATATTCATCCCAGCTTAAATTCCGCGTGGGCACAAAAACCGTGCCCACCCTACGCGGCTGAGAAATATGCTGCTCAATGGTAACCTCTTTATATGGCTAACGATTAGCTCAGCGGCGGAGCGTCAGCGGAGTCCGCTGGGGTGCTTCGTTGGGCGTTTTGGATATCAAAGATAATGGTGTCCGCACTGAAATCCTGTTCATGAGGCCAAGCAATGCCATGGTGTAAAGGGCGAACCAGGCGAAAATATGATTCGTTCAAAAGCTCTTTGAATGCACTTCCTCCTAAGTAAGGTTTGACATCAAAAATACCGGAAATACCGCTGGCTGTCTGAATCTCAATCCGATAATTATCGAGAGGAATGGCTTTTACGACCTTATCCATGGTACCCCCTACCGTAATGGGTCAATTTTGAAGACGGGTTCGCCAGAAACGGCCAACTTCCAATCTGCCATTAAATCTTCTCGGTGAATTTCTATCCATGCCTGTACCAGCTTCATTTTGGCTGACGGTAAACTGCCACCAAGAACCGAACCATCCTCAATAGCAATCGTCGCTTCATATTCGCCGTACTCTGCATGAATATGAGGAACGCTGTGTTTCTTGTTGTCGTAGAAATACATCAAGATCAGGATTCCGTAAAACATCGAAATTGTTGGCACAATGGACTCCTTTATTTATTTACCTAACGTTTAAATCAGCCGACCAAAAAGCGCGCAGCGGTTTTTGGGTCAGCTGCATTTGTTAGTAGCTTTTTGATCTTCATTCTTCATCCCAGAACGAAATATTCTTATTCTCCAAGAATTCCTTTTCCTGCTTTGCAGCCTTCTCGTAAAACTCTTTGCTTATTACCCCTTGATCAGCCATTGTCTCCATGGCTTTGAGCACCTGACTCCAGTTACTAAGCATAAATTGGCGTTTCTTAATGCCCCCTACCATTATCGCAAAACCCAACCTATAGTCAGATATGGAGTCATTCATTTCAGCAATAGCGGCTTTAAACTCCTCTGTTACCTCTTCCCAGTCA
>NZ_JBYMAP010000324.1:0-3427 GCF_057766305.1 Methylomonas sp. BG-2
AAATTTTCATCAGTACCTGAGATGGCTCACTATTTTGATGATCCATCAGTTTTAGTCTTTGATTCTCGTAAAGAACTTAGAGCAAATGCTGAACACATTATTGCTGATAATATTGATCGATTCCCTAATTCCCTGCAAAGCATGAATCCGTACGGATTACAGAATTTAGTTAAAGGTGCAATAGATTCTGCTATTGAAAGAGCCCGAAGAAATTATAAAACTGCTATTCCTCAATATTACCAAGGCAGTATCCAATTACTTTTACCAATATCATTACTAGATCCAAAGAAGGCTGATTTAGCTTTGGTAGTTGATCGATTCACTGATTTTTATAGGGGTTCAACTTGTTTAACTTTGGATATGGCATACAACAATGCCAGACAGTTAGCTAGGCCTGATCGTGATTGGTTGATACCTTAACTAAGAGGGACGGTTGTCTCCCCTGATGCCGCGCCGAGCACCGGAGGGTTTGAGCGGATTTGCCCGCAGGGGCGATGCAGGGATGCATCGCGTTTTCGGAGGGCTATGGATAGCCCTTCCGAAAACCCCGTTCAAACCCTTCGGAGTGCAGGAAACAAGCGGCATGGGGTGGCCTTTTCTTTGGATACTTTCTTTTGGCCACGCAAAAGAAAGTATCGCGGTTGTCGGTCCGCGAACCGACATATAAAAAACCGTCGCAATAGCGACACAACCCAAGCCAAACACGAATAAACAAAAAGCACCGCCATGCAATTAACCCCTAGAGAAAAAGACAAACTCCTCCTCTTCACTGCCGCCCTCCTCGCCGAGCGCCGCAAAGCCAGAGGCCTGAAACTCAACTACCCGGAAGCGGTGGCGTATATCTCCGCCGCGATCATGGAAGGCGCCCGCGACGGCCAGACCGTGGCCGAGTTGATGGCTTATGGTCGAACGCTATTGAGCATCGACGACGTGATGGATGGCATCGCCGAGATGTTGACCGAGGTGCAGGTGGAGGCGACCTTTCCAGACGGTACCAAATTAGTCACCGTACACGACCCCATCGTATAGGAGCCCACTATGATCCCCGGAGAAATCTTCCCCGCCGCTGGCGATATCGAACTCAACGCCGGCCGCGCCACGGTCAAGGTCCTGGTCGCCAATAGCGGCGACCGGCCGATTCAGGTCGGCTCGCATTATCATTTTTACGAAACCAACCCGGCCTTGCATTTCGACCGCAGCGTGGCGTTGGGGTTTAGATTGGATATTCCGGCGGGGACGGCGGTGCGTTTCGAACCCGGCCAGCAGCGCGAGGTGCAGTTGGTGGCGTTTGCCGGCGAACGCAAGGTCTATGGCTTTCGCGGCGAAGTGATGGGCGCATTGGAGAAATCCGCATGAGCAAAATCAGCAGAACAGCTTACGCCGACATGTTCGGCCCCACCACCGGCGACCGGCTGCGGCTGGCCGACACCGATTTGATTCTGGAAGTGGAAGCCGATTACACCGTCTACGGCGACGAAGTGAAATTCGGCGGCGGCAAGGTGATCCGCGACGGCATGGGCCAAAGCCAGTTGGGCAACGATCAGGCCGTGGATTTGGTGATTACCAACGCGCTGATCATCGATTACTGGGGCATCGTCAAAGCCGATGTCGGCATCAAGCAGGGCCGCATCTTCAAGATCGGCAAGGCTGGTAATCCCGACATTCAACCCGGCGTGGACATCATCGTCGGCCCCGGCACCGAAGTCATCGCCGGCGAAGGCCAGATTCTGACCGCCGGCGGCATCGACGCCCACATCCATTTCATCTGCCCGCAGCAAATCGAGGAAGCGCTGTGCTCCGGCGTCACGACGATGATCGGTGGCGGCACCGGCCCGGCCACCGGCACCAACGCCACCACCTGTACGCCGGGCCCGTGGCATCTAAAACAAATGCTGACCGCGCTGGACGGCTTGCCGATGAACTTTGGCTTGCTGGGTAAAGGTAACGCCAGCCTGCCCGGCGCGCTGGAAGAACAAATCAAAGCCGGAGCGATGGGCCTGAAACTGCACGAAGACTGGGGCACCACCCCGGCGGCCATCGATTGCTGCCTGAGCGTGGCCGACGATTACGACGTGCAAGTGGCGATCCACACCGACACCTTGAACGAATCCGGGTTTGTCGAAGACACCTTCGCCGCCTTCAAGGACCGGACCATCCACACCTATCACACCGAAGGCGCCGGCGGCGGTCATGCGCCGGACATCATCAAGGCTTGCGGTTTGGGCAATGTGCTGCCTTCATCGACCAACCCGACCCGGCCTTACACGGTCAACACCGTCGACGAGCATCTGGACATGTTGATGGTCTGCCACCACCTCGACCCGAGCATCCCGGAAGACGTGGCTTTCGCCGAATCGCGCATCCGCCGCGAGACCATCGCCGCCGAGGACATCCTGCACGATCTGGGCGCGTTTTCGATGATTTCCTCGGATTCGCAAGCCATGGGCCGGGTCGGCGAAGTGGTGATCCGCACCTGGCAAACCGCGCATAAAATGAAAGCGCAACGCGGGCATTTGGCTCCTCCCTCACCCCCGGCCCCTCTCCCTCAGGGAGAGGGGAGTAGCGCCGCTTCGTTCCCCTCGTCCTCCGGAAGTAATTCGCCTTCGTCCCCCTCTCCCTCCGGGAGAGGGGTTAGGGGTGAGGGGGCCGACAACTTCCGCATCAAGCGTTACATCGCCAAATACACCATCAACCCGGCCATCAGCCACGGCATCTCCCATGAAGTGGGCTCCATCGAAGCCGGCAAGCTGGCTGACCTGGTGCTATGGCAACTGGCCTTTTTCGGCGTCAAACCCAGTCTGGTCATCAAAGGCGGCCTGATTGCCGCCGCGCCGATGGGCGATGCCAACGCTTCCATCCCCACCCCGCAACCGGTGCATTACCGGCCGATGTTCGGCAGCTTCGGCCGCACTGCCGCCAACAATTCGATGATCTTTTTGCCGCAAGCCGCCGTCTCCGCCGGTGTGGCGGGGCAATTGGGTTTGCAAAAGCGGGTCGGGGTTGTGCGCAATACGCGGAGTATTGGCAAGGCGGATATGAAGTTGAACGACTACCAGCCGGTGATGGAGGTTTGTCCGCAGACTTATCAAGTGCGGGCGGATGGGGAGTTGTTGGTTTGCGAACCGGCGGTGGTGTTGCCGATGGCGCAGCGGTATTTTTTGTTTTGACGTGGATAGGGTGTTTCAGTAGAGCCGTCCTTGGCCCCACCGAAAATCAATCACCCAAAATGCTGATTTCGGCAGCCAAGATCAGGAACCCGAGTCGCCCCGCTCTTGCGGCAGCACCGGCGTTTCCATCGTAGGGAGGCCGGCTTCGATCTGCTGAGCCACGGCTTCGATAATTTGCGGGGGCGCGCCGGACAGCCGCAGGCTTTCCCGCAATTCGGCGCTCACTTCGGCACTGGATCGCTCCTCGGCCGGCTCGGAAT
>NZ_JBYMAP010000325.1:0-3386 GCF_057766305.1 Methylomonas sp. BG-2
GCGCAATTCCATCGTTACCGAGCCGGCCCCGGCATCGATCGTGACACCGTTGGCGACTTCAATGACGGCGTTTCCGGCCGCGCGGTCGGCATCAATCACGCCGTTGGCGGCTTGATCGTTCGCGTGCAGCACTATGCTGCCGCCGCCGGTCGTAATGTCGGCATTGATATAAATACTGCGACCCGCTTCCATGGTCAGCGTAGCGGACGAGCTGTAAAGCCCGGCAACGGTTAGCGCGCTGTTGACCGCGATATCGTTGCTGGCTTGCAGCTTGACGTTGGTGCCCCAACCAAGCAGATTGGTCAACACGTCCGGTGCAATGGTCATGTCCTTGCCGATCGCCATGCCGTAGGTGATACGACTCGGATCGGTAGCGCCCGAGGTGACCCGACCGGTATTTTCGTTAGCGAAGCTGACAACGAAAGTGTCGCCATGGTCATAGGCGAAGCCGGGCAGAAAACTGAAGTAGTTGGTCCCCGCATACTGATAGTAATCGACCCAAGGCCCGCCCGAATTGAAATTGATACCGCTATTGGCGGTGGTACCGACAATGCTGTTAGCGGCCGAGACCGCGCCGAAGATACCGTAGTAGGCGTCTCCGTAGGTCACCGCTCCCGCGCTAGCCAAGCCTCCATTGCTCCAGTCGGTATCGACAACCAGATAGTCATACCAATAGGTATTACCGTTCAGCGTCAATTTGACTTGGTTAAGACCGACGTCTTGATTGCTGTAACTTCCGACCAAACTGTTGGTGGCGGATACGACGCCGGCGGCCCCGATGGAAGTACGTGCCCAAGACAGGGCGCCGGCGTCAGTCGCACCGCCGTTGTCCCAATGCCGGCTACCGACCAGATAGGAGATGCCCAAATCGATGACGCCGTCGCTGCCGACTTGGTCGCCTGCGTGGCTACCGACTAAACTATTGCCAGCGCCGACTACCGCTCCCTGACTGCTCTCGCCATATGCGTAGCCGGTTTTTTCGCCAACCCAGGTCACGGCACCGGCGTCGGCATTCGCGCCGCTGTGCCAATGCGGACTCAGCACCAGATAGTTGTAGGTGTAGACACTGTTGACAGGATCGTAACCGTTGGTCAATACCGTTACGCCGCCGCTGCCGATTTGGTCGCCCGCCGTGGCGCCGATCAAGCTGTTGCCGGCACCGACGGCGCCAAGCGAGCCCGTCAAGCGACTGCCCCAGGTCACCGCGCCCAGTTGGCTGTCGGTGCCATTTCCCCAGTTGGGACTGATTACGACGTAGCCCACCCGCGTCGCATTGTTGTATTCCGTCGGGAGGGCAACGACACCGCCGCTGCCGACGCGGTCGCTAGCGTGCGTGCCGACCAGACTGTTGGCCGCGCTGGCGTTGCCGGTTAACGGCGATGCGGCGCCCGTTGTGGTGGTGACGCTGCCCCAAGTGACCGCGCCGGCGTCGGCGGTCGCGCCGTTGTCCCACAATGGGCTGGCGATCGCGTAGTAGTCGAGATGGTATTGTTTTTGACCGTTGGCGTTGGCGGGCCCGGTGGTCCAATCGTAAGGAAGCAGGGTAATGTCGCCGCTGCCGATTTGGTCGTTTGCAGTACCGCCAACCAAGCTATTGGCCGAGCTGATACTGCCGGTAATGCCTGTGGCGATTGCGGCTTTGGTGACCGCTCCGACGTTGGAAGTGCCGCCGTCGCTCCAATTTGGGCTGATGATCAAATAGTACGCGGTGCGGGTGCCCGACCAAGTGCTTCCGTTGTAAGTCAATTCGGTATATTGCCCGGTCTTGACACCGCCGCTGCCGACCTGATCAGTTGCAGTGTCGCCGACAAGGCTGTTACCCGAGCCAACGGTGCCTTGGATGCCGGTGGCTTCCGCACCCAACGTGACCGCTCCGCGATCGCTGTTCCAATGCGGACTGATCACGCCGTAAAAATAGGTGTAAGTCCAGTTGTTTGCGGTATCTACACCGTTAAAGGCAGTGACTACGCCGCCGCTACCCACTCGGTCGTTGGCATGGCTTCCAATCAAGCTGTTGCTGCTGCTGATAGCGCCGCTGACGCCGCTGCCGGAACTCCCCCAGCTGGCGGCGCCGGCATCGACATTGGCGCCGTTATCCCAGGTCGGCGTCAGGACTACGTAATCGGCCACGCCCACGTCGACGATATGATTGACGTCGTTGCCGACGCCGTCGTTGGCGGTGCTGCCAACCAGGCTGTTGCCTGCGCCGACCACGCCACTGACGCCGCTGGTTTTGCTGCCCCAAGTCACCGCGCCGGCATCGGTGGCACCGCCGTTGTCCCAGTCGGGACTCAATACCAGGTAGTAACCGTCTTTGAACAGAATTCCGCCACCGCCTACGTGATCGTTGGCGGTCGAGCCGACCAGACTGTTGGCCGAACCCAAGGTGCCGGTTTTGGTGGCCGTGGCGTCCCAGTAGGTCACAGCACCTGCGCTGCCGTTCCATAGCGGGCTAAGTACTATGTACCCAGGATCTTGCCCTACGTAGCTAGCACCACCGCTACCCACTTGGTCGCCGGCATGGCTACCGACCAAGCTGTTGCCGCTGCCGATGACACCGGAGACGCCGCCGTTGTTGGTGCTGGTTTCGGTCGGGATATTCGTCAGCGTGTTTCCGAATAAGTCCGTCGTCGTGACGGTGCCGAAAGTGATAGTGCGGCCGTCGCCCCAGGTAATCGCTCCGGCATCGGCGGTCGAGCCGCCATTGTTGAAGTGGGGACTTAGAATCAGATAGTAAGGATGCGTCGAGGTATAGCCGGTATTCGGGGAGCGACTAGTGTAATGGCTAAGTAACTGGATGCCGCCGCTACCAACCAAATCGCCGGCGGTCGCGCCGACCAAGCTGTTGGCCGACGAGACCGCTAAACCGGTCGTCGCCCCGCCCGAGGCAAAGCCGGTAGCGCCGTTGAGCCAGGTGACCGCGCCCTTGTCGCCGTCCCAATGCGGACTGGCGACGACATAGGCAACATCGGTGCGGTAAGTATTGACGTGGCCGTGGGGCGGCGTATCGGAAGGCTGACTGGTATAGTTGGTGCTGCTGCTGTAATAAAGCACCTTGATGTCGCCGCTACCCAAGCGATCGTCCACGTGGCTACCGGTAACGGTCGCAATCAACGCGCCGGACCAGCCGTTATAGAGATAGACGGCGCCGGCATCCTGCCCGCCAAAGTCGTCGTAGGGATTGGTGACGACCACGTTCGTGCTGAGAAGTACCGAATTACCGGTACCGAAACCGGAGGTGACGCCCAGCGTATTGCTCGGGTTGGGATCTTCGAAATCGAATTGCGGGTATTTGCCGCTGTTGTCTATGGTGATGTTGCGCGGGTCCAGCAACAGGCTGCCGTTGCGACCTTTGGCCGCGGCGGTCGTTACGGTACCGCCGAAGA
>NZ_JBYMAP010000326.1:0-3355 GCF_057766305.1 Methylomonas sp. BG-2
GGCGATGTTCGTACTCGGTATTCTGCTGGCGGTCGTATTGAACGTTGACACGCTGCACATCGCCCGCTATTTGCGCTCGAATCCGGCGCTGGTATCGGAATTGGTCCAACTGGCGCAACGCGCCGATAACGCGGTCGGCCAGACCAATCCCGAAGGCGGCCAGACCGATGCGCAAAAACAACTGACGCAAAGCATTGCAGCGTTGAGAACCGACATCGCCCGTTTTCAACAATTGGCCCTGCCGATCGGCTGGAACATACAATACGACAGCGAAGGCACGCCCTGCGCGATCCAACGCCTGACCGACCAGAAAGCCCCTTGGCTGGGCTGGCTGATCACCGCGATGACCGGCACGCTGGGCGCGCCGTTCTGGTTCGACGCGATCTCCAAACTGTTCGCGATTCGCGGCTCCGGCCGCAAGCCGCCCGCCGGCGATACGGATAAATAAGCGATTTCCATCCACCCGTCAACTAAACTTTGTAATTCCGCCAATCCATCCCGTCATTCCGGCGAGGATCGCCGGAATCCAAGTTCCACGGATGGATCGCGGACTGCCATCCGTGGTGCTGGGAGGCCCGCGTCCCGGTGGGCATGACGGTGGTACTTAAACGTGATAAAGAACTACCCTAAAAAGAACAGTTGACGCGTATTACGGGCCGTTCGTGCTGAGCGAAGTCGAAGCATGAACGGCCCGTAATACACTCATCCAGCAGGTGAACCAAAAATCCCGCCAGTCCTTCGACAGCGCTCTCCTGAGCGTAGCCGAAGGCTCAGGACGAAGGGGATTTTTCATCGCTGAACTGCTCATTTTAGGATTAACCTCAGCCCAAACCCAGGACGACTCGCAATGACTGAACATTCTCAGCGCCCCATAAAAACTCACCGCACCGCCCACCCCAATTTCAAAGAGTTCGCGGCCGGCATCGGCGCCGGCGCCAAATTCGGCCTGTTGGCACTCGTCCTGCTGGCGGCCGGCTGCGAGTGCCAGCAAAAGCCGATTTTTCTGCCGGCGGCGATGGCCGGCAGGGTCGAACTGGTTGACGACTGCAGCGAGAGCTGCGACAACGAAGTACTTGCCGGCGCGGTCGCCGAACCGGAAAAAGGCGGAATCTCGTCGGGCAAACTGCTCCGCATTACCGACGACGTCGAAGTCTACCGGATGTGGAACGGCCCCGACGGCGGCTTGAACGCCTACGGCGGCAGCAACCGGCTTGGCCCTTGGTGGACCGCCGAACGCCCGTCCGGCACCGACCAGGACTACCGCGCCAAGAATGCGATCTGCCCCGAGTGGAACCAACTGAAATGGGTCGCCAAATGCACGCTAAAGAAAGGCACGCTGATTGCGATCGGCCCCACCCAGTCGGCACGCTGCCCGAGCGGCGAGTTCTACCCGGCCAACAACACCCAGCAAATCTACGTGGACAATTATTCGCCCAAGCACGTCAGTTGCGGCAAGTATCTGGACAGCGATTATCCAGTGGAAGGCAAGGATCTGGCGGTCAAGATTCCCTACACCGAGCCTAAGCCCAAGGACTGCCCCACCGAGACGGCAACCCAGCCCCCGGTCGCCGAGACGCCCTCGCCTTCACCGGCCAAGAAGGCCAAACGTAAATAAACCGCTACTCCGGCGGGTGAGAAAGTCCCGATTTTTATCGGGCGCCCACCCGCATCCCGCCTAGCCTATCCCGCTCCCGGAACGGTCGCCCGCGGTGTCCGGGCCACCGCCATGCCTAGCCCATCGGCCGCGAATCAAGAGAACCGGACTGGCGCGGCCGACGCCGGCTTGTATAATCGCGCCTTCCTCGCCGAGGATTAGCAAACCATAATAAACAACAGGAGTGTGTATGAGAATCGAAACCCAGGCGGTACATGCGGGCTATGCGCCGGACCCCACCACCAAGGCGGTCGCAGTACCGATTTACCAAACCGTCGCCTATGCCTTCGACAGCGCCCAGCACGGCGCGGATTTGTTCGACCTGAAAGTGCAAGGCAATATCTACACCCGCATCATGAACCCAACCCAGGACGTGTTGGAGCAACGGGTGGCGGCGATGGAAGGCGGCTTGGCGGCGCTGGCGCTGGCGTCCGGCCAGGCGGCCACCACCTATGCGATTCAAACCATCGCCGAAGCCGGCGATAACATCGTCTCGGCCTCGACCTTGTACGGCGGCACCTACAATTTGTTCGCCCATACCTTTCCGCAATTAGGCATTGAAGTGCGCTTCGCCGATCCGCGCCAGCCGGGCAGTTTCGCGCCGCTGATCGATAGCCGCACCAAGGCGATTTTTTGCGAATCCATCGGCAACCCGCTGGGCAATGTCACCGATTTCGCGGCCTTGGCCGAAGTCGCCCACGCCCACGGCATTCCGCTGATTGTCGATAACACCGTGCCGTCGCCGTATTTATGCCGGCCGATCGAGCACGGCGCCGACATCGTGGTGCATTCCCTGACCAAATACATGGGCGGCCACGGCAACGCGGTGGCCGGCATCATCGTCGATTCCGGCAAGTTCCCTTGGGCGGAACACAAGACTCGCTTCAAACGCCTGAACGAGCCGGATGTCAGCTATCACGGCGTGGTTTATACCGAAGCGCTGGGCGCCGCGGCCTACATCGGCCGGGCCAGGGTGGTACCGTTGCGCAACATGGGGGCGTCGATTGCGCCGATGAATGCGTTTTTGGTATTGCAGGGCATCGAAACGCTGCCATTGCGGATGGACCGCATCTGCGAGAATGCCTGGGAAATCGCCAAACTGTTGCAAGACCATCCGAAGGTGGCCTGGGTCAATTACGCCGGCCTGCCGGAACATCCCGACCACGCCTTGGTGCAACAATACATGGGCGGCAGGGCCTCGGGCATTTTAAGTTTCGGTTTGAAGCAAGGCGGCCGCGAAGCCGGAGCGCGGGTGCTGGACGCCTTCAAGTTGTTCACCCGCTTGGTGAATATCGGCGATGCCAAATCGCTGGCCACCCACCCGGCTTCGACCACCCACCGCCAGTTGAATCCCGAGGAACTGGCCAAGGCCGGGGTCAGCGAGGAAATGCTGCGGCTGTCGATCGGCATCGAGCATATCGACGATCTGGTCGAAGACTTGGAACAAGCGCTGGACGCGGCTTGAGGGCTGTCGAGCTCAACTTGCTGGGTTGGCGGCAGGATTCGCGGCGGTAGCTGGAGTACAAACCTGGGTTTGTACTCCCTAGCTGACCAACGACTTGACCGAAAATCCAGACAGTGGCTATATAGTTTGCGTCGTCGACTTTGTCGCGTTCGACGGCACGACTTTGCACGGCTACCCGGAGTACAAACCTGGGTTTGTACTCCGGCCCATATCACGAATATCCGAAATCGGAACTC
>NZ_JBYMAP010000327.1:0-3352 GCF_057766305.1 Methylomonas sp. BG-2
GGCAAGGAGACGCAACTGTTAAGTTACTCAATGGCGTTAATACTTGTGTTTCCATTATTTCGCCGAATATTAATCGGCAGATTTCAACCTTTCGGAATGCCACTACAAATTCCTTCCAAAATATGTTTGTAACCAACCGGAGTAGAGTAGCACCTACGTCGAAGCGCATAGAAAACCTAGCGATCTGGAGTGTACTTTGCCGATATGTCATTTCCATGACCAATTTCCCTTTCGAATGGAGTGTATTTTATGACAAACTTTAAAAAAGCATGTTTTGGGTAGCGCTATTCTTTAGGCTGTAAAAATTCGGGTGATTTGTCGCTGCATATCGCGATTGGACTGTGTCCCTGACAAGTTAAGTTAATGCTGATCCCTAAGCTTTAATAAGCTAATTCTAATAATATTTTTTCCTTGAAAATCGCAGGCACCGGATTTCCGTAGTGATAGGAACTGCCAGACGCCAATGCAGCAGAATTCTGCAGCTAGACAATTTTCTCGTCAAGTTATTTTTGCTAGGCATCTTTTTCCCTTGTCGGTTCGGACTGTCCGGCATCGACTTTGGCCAGGATGAAATAGCGGCCGTCACGGTCTCTCGCGATTGCTGGTAGAGGTCTTAACACCAAAAGTTGTGGGTCTTGCCGGCGCAACTGGGCGGTCAAGCCCACGCGCCATCGCCACTGACAAAGTTGATACGTTCGTCCTGAGGAATCTGATTGAGCAAATCCGGTAATACTTGAGCGTCACCGACACGGTTTGACGTGACTTCAGTCGCCCGAATTTCCAGGGTTTCGGCATCGATTCCTAAGTGAACCTTACGCCATTGGTGGCGATACTCAGCCCCGTGCTTCTTGGTTTTCCATTCGCCTTCGCCCAACATTTTCACGCCGGTGCTGTCGACGAGCAAGTGCAACCCCTTGGGATTGGGGCGATAAGAAATACAGACCTGCAAGCGTTGCTGGCGACGGAAAAGCGTCGAATAATCAGGCATCGGCCAGTCGAGGCCAGACAGCTTCAACAGACTGTCCACCATGCCAGTAGCTTGCCGTAACGCCAGGCCGAATAGGTTCTTGACCATCAGGCAAAATTGAATCGCTGCATCTGAAAACTTCTCCGCTCGCCCACGTTTTCCACTGGTCGGCGCTAACCAATCCATGTCTTTATCGATCCATAGCAACAGGGCTCCGCGTTGCTTCAAGGATTGGTTGTAATCACGCCAATTGGTCGTTCTGTATTTTTGGGGTTGTACCTTAGGCATTTAGGCTCGCTGTCAGTGATTCTCCTTTCACAGTGGGGGCTACGGGCGATTTATGCAACAAAGCCCTTGTCTAATAATTTCAGCAAATTACGCTTTGTTGGCAAGGTTTAACTGCTCTTTTCAGGATCATCGCTGATAACTGCTCGCATAGGAAAAATGATTTATTTGTAAGGTTGAGGTCATTTCTACGACTTGCCTCTGAACGAGTTCAGATAAGTTTTCAGTGGGGCCGCGTAACGATGAATGCATTCAAACCTCGAAATTTCGACAGCGTGGAAGCAACGAAAACCAAGTTTCCCCAATTGCTTTCAGACTAAGCCTTCCAGCAGCATTATTCATAGAAACCGAGCATCTTTGTCCGCGCACCATAATCCCACAAGCCGCTACTGCCCGGATTTCATCGCTAACCAATCCAATCCAAATCGCCCCAAATATTTACGAAGCCTATCCGAATCATTTGTGCTGCCGCGCTGCGTGCGGGAAACGCTAAACAGCCGGCGTCCTGCTTCAGAAAGATTGCTGCATTCTCGGCAAACCTCGATTACGGATTGCAATTGCAACCGATCGAACAAATCCATTTCATCGATTTGAGGCTGGGTTAAAAAAGCACTTAACGCGTTCGAGCCATTGTTATCCTGCTGCCCCCAGATTTGATGCAGCCGCTCGATTTCTTTATCAACCAAGGAATCATCAATGCGTCCACCTTCGGCTAATGTTGCCAAACGCAAGATCGATGCTCCCAGGTCGCGAAAATTTCCCGGCCATTTCGCTGCTGGCGACGTGACGAATTTCAGGTATTTTTGCCGGGCTTCTTTGTTGAAACTGATTTTCCGCCCCAAATCGGAAGATTGCTGGGTGAGCAAATAATCGATGTTGGGCTCGATGTCTTCCGGTCGCCGTGCCAGTGGCGGTAATTCATAAGTCCAAAGATTGATCCTGGCGAACAGGTCTTCCCGAAAACGTCCCACTTGAACATCTTGCCGCAGGTCGCGGTGCGTGCCGGCAATCAGTTGAAAGTCACTGCTGACCAGCTTATCGCCGCCGACAGGATAAAACGTTTTTTCCTCGATGGCTTTCAGCAGCATCGCTTGTTCATCCGATCCCAGTTCGCCGATTTCATCCAGGAACAACAGGCCTTGATGCGCTGTTTTCAATAAGCCGCCTCGTTCTTGCATGGCACCGGTAAAAGCGCCTTTAACATGGCCGAACAATGCCGACGCAGCGCCGTCTCCGCGCAAAGTCGCGCAGTTGACCTCGACAAAAGGGCCAGTGATCTGGTGGCGGGATTTTTTCAGTTCAAACACCTGTTTCGCCAGAAAAGATTTGCCGGCGCCTGTCGGTCCCATCAGCAGTATGGGTGCTTTAGATCGAATTGCAACATGTTCGATTTCACCGATCACTCGGTTAAATGAGGCATTACGTGTAGCGATGCCGGACTTGAGCAGCGCGATCGCATCTGATTGTTCGCGCGCGAAGCGTTGGGCAATGGCGTCATACTGACTTAAATCCAGGTCGATCAATGCGTAGTTGCCTGGTACCCCCGATGACTGTTTGCGCGGCGGCGAAGTCTGTAACAAGAGGCCTGGAATGTAGTGAGCTTCTACCATCAAAAACAGGCAGATTTGCACGACATGGGTGCCTGTCGTGATGTGTATCCAGTAATCCTCGTTTTCGGTGTCGAACGGGTAATGCTTGGCAAAATCAAACAGCGCCGCATAGACCTCGCCGAAATCCCACGGATCGCTAATATTGATCTCCGTGAGCGTGACTTCGGTTTCCGGCGAAACGGCAGCAATGTCATCCTGCAGTTGCGTCGCCAATTTTTGATATCTTCCATCGTACATTAACACCATACGATGGATGAGCAGTTCTTCGTGCTGCACGAGAGACACAGTAGGACGCCACTTTTCCCATCTTGACGGCGCTGTACCGTTATCAAGCTGTGTGCCGACAAAGCCAATGACAACTTTTCGCTTCATGATATAAATATCTAAATACGTATAAATAAGGATAGAAATTTATTATAGCAACGTAGTAATCCCTGGCTGACTATCGTGATAAAAATAATAAATAATCATATAAAAACATAGAGTTATA
>NZ_JBYMAP010000328.1:0-3333 GCF_057766305.1 Methylomonas sp. BG-2
CGCCGGATCATCGGTATCGACCAACGGGGTCGAATCCGGATCATCCAATTCTTCCGGCGTCGCCAACGGTTCCAATAAACGCAACAGGCTATTGCGTTGGGCCGGGTATTGATGCGCCAACGTGGTCAATTTTTGACCCAGTGCCGGCAGTTTCAAGGCCCAATACACCAACAACAAGTCGGAACCGGTGACGCTGCCGGTCCAGATAAAATGCTGCCACAGCATCACGCCGATCGCGCTCAGACAGGCCGTGCCCTGCAGCGCTTCGATCGCTAGCGCCGAACGTATCAGACCGCGACTGGCCAGCGCCCAATCCACCAGCAAGCCTTCATGTTCGCGGCGCACCGCCGGTTCGGCGCGGTGAGTGCGTATCGGCACCAAGCCCAGCAAGGCATCGAGATAAAAGCCGATCATTGCGCCGGCGTGATTGCGCACCCGCAAATCGCGCTCGTTCAACCAGGCTTGGCCGAGTAACGGCACCGCCACCGCCAAGCCCGCAGCGAGCGCCGCCCAAGCGAACCCGGCGCGATCCAGTAATAGAATGCCGATCAGCGTCAACCACAAGTCGCACAAGGTTTGGATGAATTGAATCGCCAAGCCGGGAATCTGCCGGGTTAGCGCAATGGCATGACTGCGTTCGGCCATGTCGGACACCGGCCGGCTTTGGAAATAACGATCGGGTAAACGCGGCAGCTTGCGCAACAATGCCATGCGCAATTGGATTTCCAGATGGCGGCCGTAGCGCAGCGTTTCCATCGCAATCGGCACTTCGATCGACAACAGCAACGTGACGAAGGCTAACAAGCTCAACAGCGCCCCCAAGCGTTGTTCAGCGCCTTTCAGTTCCCAGGCGATATCGAACACGCCCCGGAACAACAAGGTTTCCAGCAAAACCGCGGCCACCGCCACGATCAAGGCCCCCAGCAAGGCTAGCGGCGACAATAGCCCGTCGGCTTTCAACAGATCGAAGATCGCGCGTTCCGGATTCAAGGGCCGCTGGTTCAGCGCGCTGGTCAATTCGGCGTCCAACGCATCTGGCACCGGCGGATCGGCCGCCAACTTGGATTGCCGACCGCGAATTTGCAACAATACCGCGCCGTGCAACAGCAACAACGCTTCATCGGTTCCGGCATCATAGGGCACTACCGACCAATACGCCGCCGGCACGGCGCGGTATAAATCCTGGCTGGAAACCGCGCCGAGCACGCTCCTTAGTAAGCGAATCGCGGCCGCGCCGGCGCCAATGCCGCCGGCGGATCGCAGCGTGGACACCAGCCGCAAACCGGCGTCCAATTTGGCGAAACCGAACCAATCCGGATCTTGATCCGCTTGGGCAATGATGGCATCGGCCACCGCCCTTCCGGCGCCAAGCGCGGCCAGGCGCTGTCTGAGCGGATCGACGAACTCGGCGGAGGCGGCCCAGGCCCGCCAGTTGTCCGCCGAAACCGGCAGCTTGTGCTGCAATATTTCCTCGGCGAATGTTGCGCAACGCAGCCAGCGCCGGCCCACCGCCGGGTCCATCACCTGCAGCCAATCGCCGAGCCGGCGCCACAACACGACGAAGTGAGTCGAACCGTCGGCCCGGTGTGCAACCACCATCGCCGGCAGTACCGCGGCCTCGGACAAAAATACATGATCGACCGGCACCATCACTTGCTCGGCTTGCACGCCCAAACGATTGGCGACCAGTTCCAACATATCGATCGAAGTGCCGTCCACATTGGTTTGGCAGGCTTCCCGCAAGCGCCCGTAACTGACCGGAATTCGAAACCCCTCCAGCAGGGACTTTAACGCCGCCGGCCCGCAATCCATCGCCGAGGTTTGCACCACCTCAGGTACCAACCAACGCCGTCCGCCGAAACTAATCATCAATGCGGCGCTCCGCCGGTTAACGGTTGGCGAACTCCACCCGCCAGCCATTGGCCGGCCTTGCGCAACACCAACAGCGCCGGACTCAGCCGTTCGATGACGACTTCGACCGAGCCCGGCAGGCCGTGTTGCAACACGATAGCGGAGTTCGCCGCCGGCTCCGGCGCGAATTCAACCCGCACCCGATTGTCGCGAATCTCCGAGCCAACCGTATTCACTGTCGCCGCCAACGTGCCGAATTGCGCCCAAGGGAATCCGTCCAAGCGCATCGTCGCGATTTGACCGGGCTTAATCCGCCCGATCACCGCCGCCGGCGGGAAATCGGCGACGATACGCAATTCGCTGTGCGGTACCACCGAACCCAGCTTGTCGCCGACCGCCAGATAACCGCCGACCTGCAACGGCGCGATATCGCCGATTTGGCCGGCGGCCGGCGCGCGTATTCGATGTTTTTCGATCTCTTCGCGCAAGCGGTCTATCGTGACGCGGCAGGTTGCCAGTTCGCCGCTCAGTTTGGCGGCATCCTGTTTCAACTCTTCGATTTCGGCCAGTTTTTGGTGGGAATGGGTTTGCGCATCCATTTGCAAACGCTGTATCTCGGCGGACAGCGCGGAGCGAGCGGAGCTGAGTTTTTGCACCTCGGTGCCGGCCCGGAGCGTGTCGATCAGCGCGCCCTTGCCGGCACCCTTCAGTTCGCTCAAGCGCCGCTCGTAATCCTTGGCGAACGACACCGCCGCATTGGCTTCGCGCTGCCGGGAGCGGGCACTGTCGATCGCCGCCAATGCCGCCTTCTGGTCATCCAGTCTGGATTGCTCCAATGCCGCGATTTGCTTATGCAGCGCTTCGATCTGCGGCGGCAAGGCCTGCAAGCGCGCTTCTTCTTCCCTTAGTCGCAAGGTTTCGCTGACCGCGTCCAATGTCGCCAACACCTGGCCGGCCTCGACTTGCTGCCCCAACGAAAAGTCTATCGCCACGATTTTGCCGGCGACCGGCGCCGCGATCGGATTTACCGAACGGTTGACTTCCAAGCGGGCCTGTTGGCTGATCTCGTATATCGTCAACCGCGCCATGCAAAACCAGTAAAGCCAAGCCATCAACAATGCGCCGGCCAGCGACCAGGCTAGCATGGCGTGCCGCGCGGAATCGCGCGCTAGGGAGCGGGTGGTGCGAGAGAAACGGGTAGGCAAACGGATTCTCCGGTAACAATCATTGAATATCCGGAGATTTCGAACGTTTTGCCGATCCGGCGCAATGAACTAATTCACAGCGGGGCTGGGATTTGCCGTCAGTCGAGCGATTCGTTCGCGATATTGCCGAAGATCCGCGGAGGCGTCAGGGAAATCGCAGGTGCTCGATTGACCAGTGCGAATCCACGCGGAGAAGTTGCCAACACCAAGGCTGCGGCCAGTATTATTGATGGCGAATTGGCGAGGGATTCGCCCCGCATCGAGGGAAATATTGGCG
>NZ_JBYMAP010000329.1:0-3319 GCF_057766305.1 Methylomonas sp. BG-2
GCTGGCGGTGGCGTTGGACGGATTGGCCGCGCGCACCGGCATCAAGCCGTTTTATTCAGATCAAGTTGTCGCCGGCAAAACCAGTCATGCGGTTTCCGGCCGCTTGACCGTGGAACAAGCCTTGCGGCAATTGCTGTCGGGTACCGGCCTGAGTTTTAAATTCAACGGTAACGAAGCGGTGGCGATTACGCTGCCGGATGCGAACTCGGCGGCAACCTTGCCATCGGTCACTGTCGTTGCCACAGCCAACGCCGAACGGCTCGATCCGGACAATCCCAGCTACAACCGCGCATTTGCGTCGGCATCGACAAAAACCGACACGCCGTTAATGGATACGCCGATGACGGTCGAGGTCGTGCCCCGGCAGGTGTTGAGCGATCAGCAAGCCATCCGCCTGGAAGACGCGGTCAAAAACGTCAGCGGCGTGCAGCCGGTGTGGACATCGGGCGGCCAGGGCCAGGATTTCGTGATTCGCGGCTTCGGCACCAACTATTCCCGATTCCGCAATGGGCAACGGATTTCCAACTTTAATGCCGATCTGGCCAATATCGAGCAGGTGGAAGTGTTGAAAGGTCCGGCGGCGATGTTGTTCGGCCGGGTCCAGCCGGGCGGCATGGTCAACGTCGTCACTAAACAGCCGCTGGCCGAGGCGCATTACTCGCTGCAGCAACAATTCGGCAGTTACGACTTATACCGAACCGTCGCGGAGGCTACCGGGCCGTTGAACGACGATAAAAGCTTGGCCTATCGTTTGGATTTTGGGTACACCGACCGCAATTCCTTTCGCGATTTCGTCAGCCAAACTCAAATTTTCGTGGCGCCGTCGCTGCATTGGCAAGCCAGCGATGCGACTGAATTCAATCTGAGTCTGGAATACATGGATCGCAACTTACCTTACGATACCGGCATTCCCGCCGTGGGTAATCGGGTGGCCGACGTGCCGATCAATACCAATTACGGCCAGCCCGGCGGGCGGTTCAACCAAGATCCGTCCGATAACACGCTGTTGGATTTCAATTGGTCGCACGCCTTCAACGATCGGTGGACCTTCAAGAACGGTTTCGTCGCCAACTGGACCGCGCAGCACTATCGCGAAGTGTTGGTCGCGGTGTTCCAGCCCTTGCTGGAAGCGGGCAATAATCCGCTCGTGGTTCGCCGGGGATCTCAATTCGAGGATCGCACCGAGGAATCCTATAACGCGTACTTTAATTTAAACGGCAAATTCGCGACCGGCCCTGTCGATCACAATGTTTTGATCGGTGGTGACTATTTTTACGACGAAGTGCGCCAATCGGGTTTCTTCGGGTTCAACGCGGCCAATGCGCCGGCGGACAGTCCTTATCATTTTCCCGGCGATTTCGGCGGCGGTAATTTCGCCTTTACTCGGGTCAACCTTTACAACCCGGTTTACGCGAGTCTGGATTACAACACCTACGAATTTCAACGCCTCAACCATCCCAACGATTTCTCCATCAACCAAACCTCTTGGTATGGCTTGTACTTTCAGGACCATCTGGCATTCTTCGACGGCAAATTGCAGATTCTCGGCGGCGGCCGTTACGATTGGGCCCACCAAGCGGCCGGCGTCTCGACCTCTTACCAAAACTCCGCCGACCAGAACGATAATTACAACGGCTATGTGCCTAGCTTCGGTAACGTCAATCTCGCGGCGCAAAGCGAGGGGTTTTTCAGCCCGAGGGTGGGTATTTTGTATCGGCCGTGGAACTGGCTGTCGCTGTACGGCAATCGCGTGGAGGGATTCGGGACCAACAACGGCCGTTCGGAGAACGGACAACCGCTGAAACCGGAGACCGCCGTACAGTACGAAGCCGGCTTGAAAGGCGAATGGTTGAAGGGCGATTTGACCGCCAACCTGGCCTATTTCCATATCGATAAACAGAACGTGGTCACGCTGATTCGGGAAGGCGTGTCCGACACCATCGGCGCCGCGCGTAGCCAAGGCATCGAAATGGATGTCGCCGGACAATTGGGCGGCGGTTTCAGCCTGATCGCCAGCTATGCGTTTACCGATGCCCGCATTACCCAAGACGGAGCGCTGTCCGGCAATGCCGGGCATCGCTTGCCCAATGTCGCGGAACATTCGGGCAGCACCTGGCTGAAATACGCCTTTCAAAATCAGGCTTTGTCCGGTTTACAGCTTGGAATCGGCGCCTATCTGGCCGGCAAGCGGGAAGGCGACAATGCCAACAGCTATCAGTTGCCCGGCTACGTGCGGGTTGATACCTCGGTCGGTTACAGTTTGCATCTGGGCGTTAGCAAGCTCACCACCCAACTGAATGTTTACAATATTTTCGACAAGCGTTACTTCGTGGCGGGCGAACCCTATAACGCCAATCGCGCCTGGAATATGCCCGGCGATCCGTTGACGGTGATCGGATCGGTGAAATTGGAGTATTAAGGCTGAATTTCGGCGCGGCGGTTTTTCGATGAGGCGGGGGCGGCTGCGTCGTAGTGCTCGGCCGCATCGGGCCGACGCTTTCAGGATCGCATTGCGGCGATTGGCCGCGATTATCGACAGCGCGGGGGCGGGGTATTTGCTATAAATGGCGTTTTTTCTCCCGGCTTAGCGATGGCCCGAACACAAAATTGGCTTGAACGCTTGTTCAGATTGCACCGGCAGGAATTGCTGGGATTCGCCGGACAGCGCTTGGACGATGCCGCCGAAGACTTGGTGCAGGATGCTTATCTGCGTTTGTTGGAGCATGAAGCGCCGGATGCGATCTTAAACCCGCGGGCTTATTTGTATCGGGTAACCGCCAATGCGGCGGTGGACTTGCGCCGTAAGCAGCGGATACGCGAGCTGTATGACGGCGAAATTGAAGACTTCGATCAAATCGGCGGTCCGGCGCCGACTCCGGAAGCCCTATCGGCCGATCAACAAACCTTGCGCTTGTGCATGCAGGTGTTGCAACAATTGCCGGAAGTCCAACAGCGTGTGTTTCTGTTGCACCGCATCGAAGGCTACAGTCACCGGGAAATCGCCGAAACCCTGAATCTGCCGCGACGCACGGTCGAACGGCATTGTGCGAAAGCATTGGAACTGTTCCTAACGGCAGTGGATGCCGCCGATTGGGATCGGGATTGATCGCGATGCCCCGATGCTGATGACCTCAAAAAATCGTGAACCAGACGCCCAGATCCGCGGGGAAGCGTCAGCCTGGCTGGTGCGCCTGAATTCCGGCGACAGCTCCACCGATGATCGCGCCGGCTTCGAGGCCTGGCTGGCAATGGACCCTCGCCACGCCGAAGCCTTTCACCGCGCGGAGCGATTGTGGCGCGAGTTGGCCGGTCTGGGCGA
>NZ_JBYMAP010000330.1:0-3301 GCF_057766305.1 Methylomonas sp. BG-2
GCTGGCGAGCCATGGCGAACTGAAAATCCTTTCCGGCAAGCGCTTCGTGACCTTGAAAGCCATCGACATCGCTCAGTACACCGGTAGCCGCGCCAATCGCGGAAACGTATTGCCCAGAGGCTTTCAAAAAGTCGACGGTTTGGAATGTTTGGTTTGATTCGGAGACGAGGATGCCCGCGGCTTTGCCGGTACCGATATGTCGGCCGCGCTCGGCTTAACGTAAAAAGTGGTTGACGCGGTTTCGTTGGACCGGTAGAATGTCGGTCTTTCCGGTGCTCATTCGAGCGGCGGGGAAAACAAGATCAATTCGGGGTATAGCGCAGTCTGGTAGCGCGTCTGCTTTGGGAGCAGAATGTCGGGAGTTCGAATCTCTCTACCCCGACCAAGTTTTGCGCTTGTAGCTCAGCCGGATAGAGCATCGGCCTTCTAAGCCGAGGGTCGCAGGTTCGAGTCCTGCCAAGCGTGCCATTGCAAATTCACGTTATGGTGAGCGTAGCTCAGTTGGTAGAGCCCCGGATTGTGATTCCGGTTGTCGTGGGTTCGAGCCCCATCGTTCACCCCAGTATTCTCTCAGTCGTTCTGCCCGCATTTCGAATAGTTGCTTTGCTGCTTTCGCCATTCTTGCTTTCTTGATCGTTTCCATCTCGTCGGTTTTTTTCATCGGTATACCGATCGCTCTGGGATTTCCCAACTTCGCTTTGTCGAAGCCTTTGTCGCAAGCACCATTTTTTCTTCGCCCTGACTGTCTTTTACATCGAGCTGAATCCGTTCACTGAGTTGGACAATTTCGGTTAACCGGCCTGGGGTGGAACGTAAGTGCCCTCTTGTCCGCGCTAAAATGCCGGAATCGGCCGATTCGACTATTTCCGGCGGTTCGCGCGCGGGGCTGGAGAAGCTCGAGATTTTAATCCGGCCGACCGTCGATCGAGCGGCTAGGCCGCTTGATCGCCTTTGCGGCGGAAAGGACCGTCAATACTCCAAACGTACCGAGCCCATGAAGGTGCGCGGCGTGCCCCAAAAGTTTCGGTCGGCCCGGCCGGTTTCGAAATACGCCTTGTCCAGCAGATTGTCCGCGTTGATTTGGGTGGTCAGCTTGGTTTTTCCGATGTGGGTTTCGTAGCCGATCAGCGCGTTGAAAATGGCGTAACCCGGCAACTGAAAGTCGTTGGCGTTGGAGCCTTGCCGTTGCGAGCGGGCGACCACGCCGGCGCCGAACTTCAGCCCTTTCAACGCGCCGTCTTGCACGGTATAGGTATTCCACAGACTGCCGCCGTGCGCGGGCACGTTCGCGAGGCGATGGCCTTCGTCGGTACCGCCGTTGCTGACGATTTCCGAGTCAATGTAGGAATAAACCCCGATCACCTTCCAGCCCGGCAATACTTCGCCGGTCAGGTCCAATTCGTAGCCTTGGTTGCGGGCCTTGCCGACGGCTTCGTAAAACCGAGTGCCGGGGATCGGCGTGGCGATGTTTTGTTTGGTGATTTCGAAATATGCGGCGGTCAGATTGAGCCTACCGTCCAACCATTCCTTCTTGAAGCCGGCCTCCCATTGCTCCGAGGTCTGCGGTTTGATTTTGGCCCCGCCGTCGGCGTAAACCCCGATGTTCGGCGCGCCGAAGCCTTGCACGTAATTGCCGTAAAGGCTGAGCGACGGGAACGGTTGCCAGAGGATGCCGACGCGCGGCGTGACTTTATCCTCGTGGTTGGTGTCCTTGATGCCGCTGCCGAAAGCGCCGAAATCCTGCCAGGAGTTGGCGTTGTCGTAACGCATGCCCGCCAATAAATGCACGTCGTAAGGCAGCTTGATCTGGTCCTGCAAATACAGGCCGAACCATTCGAAGCCCAGGTTGCCGACAGCGTCCAGCCGCGATAATAAATCGAGATTGCCCGAATAAACCGGGTTGTAAATGTCGATATCCGGCACTGTTTGCGGTGTCGGCCAAGCAAAGGAATTTTCGAAGCTGAAGTAATCGCCGCCGATCAGCAACGTGTGTTCGAATATGCCGGTCTTGAATTTGCCGGTCAGATCGGCATTGGTGTTGTAGGTTGCGCCCAGGTTGTCGCGGACACCAAAATTGCCGCGATGCAGGGTTCGGTTGTCGGCGTCCAAGCCGAGCGGCGCGCCGGGCAGATTCTCGTTGTCTTCGGTGAAGTCGGCGAAGAAGCGGTGGCGGAAGGTCCATTGGTCGTTGAAGGCATGGCTCCAATCCACGCCGAACAGGATGTCGTCGCTGACCGCGCGGATATTCGGTTCGCTCAAATTGCGATTGCGCGGTAGAGCGGCCGGGCGATTGCCGATGCTCGGCGGGCCGCCAACGTCCGGCGCGGTGTCGTTGTGCAAATAGTCGATGTAGAACGTGGCTTGGGTGCGGTCGCTGATGTCCCAATGCACGGTGGGTGCGAAATAAACCCGCTCGCCTTCGATAAAGTCGCGAAACGAGCCTTTGTTTTCATAGGCCAGATTGGCGCGGTATTGGATCGATTTGTCGGCGTTCACCGGGCCGGTGGCGTCTATCGTGGTTCGATAAAAGCGGTAGGAGCCGAATTGCTGTTGCAACGAATAATAAGGCGTCGCCAGCGGCGTTTTCGGCACCATATTGACCATGCCGCCCGGCTCGATACGGCCGTACAAAATCGAGGCCGGGCCTTTCAAGACTTCCACTCGCTCCAGGCCAGCGGCATCGCGCAGACCGCCCTGAGTCCAGCCGGTCTCCAGCCGCACGCCGTTGTAGTAGGGGCTGAAATCCACGAAGCCGCGTACCAGAAAGGTATCGGCGGTACCGCCGTTGCCGGGGCCGCCATAAACCCCGCTGACGTTTTTCAAGGCGTCGTCCAGGCGGGTGATTTGCTGGTCGTTGATCACCGATTTCGGCACCACTTTCACCGACATCGGCAATTCCATCACCGGGGTATCGGTCTTGGTCGCGGTGGTGGCGTTGCGGGTTTGGTAGTGAGTGTTGTAAGGATCGTTGGTATCGTATTCGGTTTTACCGACCACGGTGATCGCCGGCATTGTGGTATTGGCATCGCTGCCGGTATCGCCGCGCTTGATTGCGACCGTATCGGCGGCGGTGAAGGTGTGGGTCAGGCCGCTGCCGGCCAATAGTCGGGTCACCGCTTGCTGGACCGTCAATTCGCCCGATAGCGCGGCACTGGTTTTACCTTTTACCGCTTCCTCGGCATAGAACACATGAATGCCGGTCTGGCTCCGCAGGCTTTCCAGCGCGGATGCCAAGGCTTGCGCGGGGATATCGAAGTTAAAGCTTCGCTCTTGCGCGGACGCGGCCACCGCGCCGCCGGCC
>NZ_JBYMAP010000331.1:0-3290 GCF_057766305.1 Methylomonas sp. BG-2
CTGTTATCGGTAGAAACCTTCACGATTACCCGTGAGCTACCGCCACATACCGACGCCTGCATCTTCTGGCTGAGCAATCGCCAGCCGGATAAGTGGCGAAACAGAATGGAGCTTGAGTACACCGAGAGCGAATCCAGCAAGGCGGACCCAGACGCCGCACCCAACCAGGACGCCACCCCATGAACTCGGATGCCTTTACTAGAATCGAAGTCGCTGCTCACGACGGCGCCTTCGGTCACAATAGCCGGCCGACGCCGACCGATCGCCAATGCGCGGCCGGGAATTACAAAGTAGGCCGTACCGTGATCTACGGCATGCCGGTATCGATCGAGCAGCCGAGACACAGCTACCGGACTGGGGTTGATCCGAAAACCGGCCAGCGCTGGACCAACCGCTTGGCGGCGCATTACGGCTACTTCACCGGCACCCGTGGCGCCGACGGCGATCCCGTGGATTGCTTTATCGGTCCCTATCCGCAAGCAGAAACCGCCTGGATCATCAATCAGCACGTCGGCGGTGCATTCGACGAACACAAGGTCATGTTGTGCTTCCCCGACGTTGAAACCGCGCGGCGCGCCTACTTGGACAGTTACGACCGAGGCTGGAACGGACTGCACAGCATGGTCAAGGCCTCGATTCCCCAGCTTCGAGCCTGGTTGAAAAGCGGCGACCTGAAAAATGCCGTCTCGGCGGCCGATCTGGTTGGCTCAGCCGGGCAAACTGTCGCAGCAAAACAAGCCGCCAGAAACGCGGCCGACTATAGTCGCGTCAAAAACTTATTTTTGGGAGGCTAACTGATGTTCGAGCCGCTCAAGATCGGGTTTGGCGAATACCTGGCGGGATTCTATGCCGGGCTGGTGCCGACGACGCTGGACATGCAGGAATACGTTCAGCGCGGCCTTGGCAAAAGCATTGCCTGGGCGCCGTCGCGGATGGTGGATGCCGCCGAAGAAATGCTGGCGGCTTGGCAGCGCAACGATACCGATAGCGCGCCGACGCAACCGCCGAAACTGCCGGTGATCCTGGTTGCCATGGACCAAAGCCATACGCCGACCGGCCGAGAATTCGCTACGCAGATCGCCAATTCCGCCAAAGTCATCATGCCGGGCGATGCCAAAGAGCGGGTATTCGGCTTGCGGACAGTTTACGGCGACATCCGCATTCAACTGGTCTTTGTCGCCGCCGAAGAGCCGACGGCGCGCTCGCTGGCGTCTCAGTTCCTGCTCTACCTTGACTCCGTGCCGAATCGCCGGTTTGGCTACTCGACCAGCTTTGCCGGCGTCACCGAAGAGTGGGTGGCCTCAATCGAATCGCCGGAAGTCCCGGTCGTTGCCATTCGAACCGGCGTTAAGAACGTCGTCATGCTGGCGGCCGATATTACAGTCAAGGCCCAAATACCGCTTTACGACGCGCCCAAGGTCGGCGAACCCAACGACGGTAAAGGCGTTCCCGGTACCGACGATCCGGCCGGCTACCCGG
The DNA here is from genome assembly GCF_057766305.1 of Methylomonas sp. BG-2. Taxonomy (NCBI): domain Bacteria; kingdom Pseudomonadati; phylum Pseudomonadota; class Gammaproteobacteria; order Methylococcales; family Methylococcaceae; genus Methylomonas; species Methylomonas sp. BG-2. The sequence goes on from NZ_JBYMAP010000331.1 coordinate 1,480, forward strand.
TCGTGGTGCAAGCCAATTTCGACGACAAGACATTGAACACGCTGACGTCGGTGACCGCCGACAGCCCATAGCCAAGGTACGGACGAACTCAAGCCATGGCAAAACTGACCAAGGATCAATGGGCCGACATCCGCCGCCGCTGGGAAACCGACCCGCGCGACGGCCATCAATGGCTAGCTGACGAGTTAACCGGTCAAGGCGTTGAAATCAACCGCGCCGCGATCGCCAAGGCAGCCAGTCGGCAAAGCTGGACCAAGCGCGAAGCCGAAAATGTCACGCCGAAAAACGTCACTCAAAACGTCACTATGAGTGACAAGAGTGACAAAACGCCACTCCAAAAAGTCACTCCCGCGCAGGCCAAAAACATGGCTCTCAAAGCCATTCCCGAGCCGGAATGGGAAGAGGTTCACGAAGCCAGTCTACACGGCAACACCAAGTATCTTCCGGCGTTTGATCGGCAGGCGAATCTTTTGTGCAGGTTAGGCGCGACCGATGCCGAGCTGGCCGAGTTTTTTGGCGTTACCGAGCAAACGATAAATAACTGGAAGCGGATGTACCTGACGTTCTTTGAGTCCATAAAGACCGCCAAAACGTGGGCCGACGCCGAAGCCGCCAATGGTTTATTCAAGCGGGCTACTGGGTTCAGATACAAAGAAGTCAAGACCAAGCAGGTAAGGCCTATGGTCGAGGATGATGGTGATGGCGGCATTCAGGCGGCCGGCGACGAAAGCTTGTTGGTGGTCGAGGTCGTCACTACCGAGAAGGAAATGCCGCCAGACACATCCGCCGCGTTCCTGTGGCTCAAGAACCGCCGGCCGAAGGATTGGCGCGACAAGGTAGAAGTCGAGGCCACGCACAAACTGACGCCAGACATGATGGAGCGGCTCAAGACTGAAATGGTTGACCGGTTAACGGCGGCCAGGGAGCGGCAGCGGCAGGTGTTGATCGATCGGGGGTTGGTGGATGATTAATGGTGCCGATGTTTTAATCAATCGTGATTCGGATGGCCGATTCTGCCTCAATGATTTGCATAGGGCCGCTGGTGGCGAATCTAGGCATCAGCCGGGAAAATGGGAGATAACCCAGCAGGCCACCGACTTAATTGACGTGCTTGAATCTGATACTTCAATAACCGGAATTCCGGTTATCTTCAAAAAACAAGGGCTTGGAACCTACGTTTGCAAAGAGCTGGTTTACGCCTACGCCATGTGGATCAGCGCCAAGTTTCATTTGCATGTGATTAGAGCGTATGACGAAATGGTTTCCAGCGACTCAAAGCCAAAGACCGCACTTGAACTGGCCCGCGAACAAGTCGCCTTGCTCGAGCATATCGAACAGGTTGAGCGGCAACGCGACATAGCCATAGCTACCAAGGCTGAAATTGAAGCCGCGCAATTCTGCGCACCTTGTAAGCTGCCAAGTGGTCAGACTTCACGGGGGGGCGGGTGGGCAATGCGTATCAACAGCTGAATTATTAGGCTAAAATTCCTTTGAGGAGGTATTTTATATGGCTACAAAATCGCAAATTGAATGGACAGAGCAAACGTGGAACCCAATTACTGGTTGCACCAAAATTTCACCAGGGTGTAAGCACTGCTACGCCGAAGTCATGGCAAGCAGATTGCAAAAAATGCATGCACGGGGTTACGAAAACGGATTTAAGTTATCGTTACTACCAGAACGCCTATCGCAACCGTTGAAGCGCAAAAGGCCCACAGTCTACTTCGTAAACTCAATGAGCGACCTCTTTCACGAGGACGTGCCAGACCATTTTATTGACCAAGTATTTTCAATTATCAAGCAAACTCCAC
>NZ_JBYMAP010000332.1:0-3257 GCF_057766305.1 Methylomonas sp. BG-2
ACATTTCGGTAGTCCGCCTTGGCGAGGCGGCCCAGGATGTGGACCCGGTTCGGATCCAGCTCATGGCCGACTTCCCCCATCAGCATAGCCAGCCAGGAGTCGTGGCCTTGCGGGGCGGGGCCGTAACCGCCGGTTTCGCTACCTATGATGATGACATGGGCGTTGGGGCGGCGCTTTAATAATTCCGGGAGCGCGCGCATGAAGACATGAAATCCGCGCGTCGGCTCAAGATAACGGGCGACGAAGGTGATGACTTCGTCCTGTTTACTCAACGTGATACCTTTATTCGGAATCGTCAGGGTTCGCGTTTCATCGGCGTTAAAGTAGTGGGTGTCGATACCTTCATGGATCACGTCGATTTTGGATTGAGCCCAAGCAGGGTAGGTGCTTCGCTGCCACTGGGTTGGCGAAATCGCGGCATCAATGTCGTTCAGCGCATGAAGATTGACGGTGTTTTTCAAGCGTAACTTGGCGAGTTTTTCGGCATCGTTGGTTTGGAATTCAGGATCGAAATTGAAATCCTGCCCCGTCGCCGCGTAAAAGTATTCTAAATAACCCAGGTATTTTGCGTCCGGCCAGATGTCGCGCAATAACAGGGCCTCGCCCCAGCCGGGATGCACCATGACCACATCGGGTTGGAAACCTTGGCTTTTTAGCAGGTCGGCGGCTTTGGCGGTGGCTTCCGCCCGCAGTATTTTGGCTTCCCATTCGCTCATCAGAGGATGAATATCCGGGGTGCTGCTTCGAGCCGGGGTGTATGCGATGGAACTAATGTTGGCGATTTCGACATTGGGCGCTTGCCGTATCGCGATGACTTGATTTTTAGGGTCCTTGGCTAAATGCGTGGCGATTTGCAGGAATTGGGCGGGAAAGTTTTGATGAATAAATAGAATTTTCATGGAATAAGAAAGGCCGCGCTAATTGGCGTTGTCGTTTCGTGGCGGAAATGCCAGGCCGTCATGCGAATAGCGATCCAAGTTAAGGTTTATATTATAAAAAGGGTCGAAAAATAACCGGTTAGCCCAGCGGCTGCGTAATGCGGATTTCTCTTTTTCCAGACGGGCTTGTTTAGCCGGGTTATCGTCCTTGCCTCGGCTGGCCGATTCCGCGTGCCATAATTTGGCGTCGGGCGTCCAAAGGATTTTCTTGCCTGATTCTCCAAGTCGCAAACAAAAGTCCACGTCATTGAACGCCACCGGAAATGCCTGGGCATCCAGGCCGCCCAATGCCAAATAATCCGCTTTTCGGCAAATTAAACAAGCGGCGGTAACCGCGCTAACTTCGCGAATTAACTGATTATAGCCGAAATATCCCAGATCGGATTCCTCCCAAAGATTGCCGATATGTCCGGCCAAACCGTGCAATCCCAGCAGAACGCCGCCGTGCTGGACCATGCCGTTCGGCCACAATAACTTTGCGCCGACCGCGCCGATGCTTGGCCTTAGCAGCTGAGTGACCATGTTTTTTAACCAGTCAACATGGATCGCCTCGATATCGTCGTTGATTAAGCCGATTATTTCGCCTGTTGCCAGCGTGACCGCGTGGTTATTTATCGCCGAGTAATTAAAGCGATGCGGATAGGGGATGACGCGGACGCCGGTTTTTTTAAGTTGCGATAAATATTTGAGGGTCGCCTTATCTTGCGAATCGTTGTCGACGACGATGATTTCCACGCCGGGGTAGTCGGTTTTCTTCAAGCTCTCGATACATTTTTCCAGCAGGATTCGATGATCGCGCGTCGGAATGATCAGGCTGACCGTCGGCCAGTTTTCCGGTTGCCGCCAGCGTATCACTCTGAACGCGTTGTCGGCGATCTTGGTGTCGATGCGGCTGCCCGGCGCGATCGCGGGCAGGCACTCGGCAGCCACCTGGTCCAACGCCGCGGAGCGACCGGCTTGAAAACGGTGATATAACACTTCCGGCAGGTGTTTGATCGCCGACGCGCTTCGCTCTCGCTCGGCAAGCGCGCGGACGGCCAGCCACGGCCAGCACTCCGGGTGTTCCAGCCACGCCGAGTCCAGCGGTAATAGCCCGCTTCGCACCGCGAATAGATGCTGAAGCAGGTCTTGGCTCAGGAACAAATTCAGGTCCCAGTTCGGCTTGAACCAGGGTTCGATGGCCGACGGCCGGCCATGCAGCAGGCAATCGCTGTAAGCCATCCTTACCGCCGGATCGGCGAATACGCTGCTGATTCGGGCTAGCGCCGATTCCGGCAACGTGTCGCCGGCCTCGATAAAACTCAGCAAGCCGTCGTGTTGGTTTAATTTGTGGCGGATGGTCGCGCGCCAGGCTCCTGGATCGACCATGGTCAGGCGGGGATCGTTGGCGTTGCCTTGGCCTTGCGCCAGTACCTCGAAACGCTGCCAGTTTTGCGAAAACAAACTATCCAAGGTTTTTTGCAAATCACCGTGGCCGAACACCACGATCAATAGGTGTTGTTGGCGGTCGAACGGAGTCTGAATCTCTGCTCGCTGAAAGCATGGGGCCCAATCCGGATAGGCCGAAAAATCCACCGACATCGGCAAATAGTCTCGGTATTTCAAGAACTGTTTCGCGAGCAGGCGCCGTTGCTCGGGCAACAACACGGTGTCCGCCTCGACGCATTGCTCCAGTAGCTGTGGGGCCGTGGCCACCGTGAGCGGGCTTCCAGGCAGGTTTTGGCCTTGTTCGTTCAATACCCGGACTTCGTGACCGCGGCCATCGGCATAGGCCAACGGCAGCGTGTAATTAAAGCCGTGCCGGCCGTCGCCCAAGCCCATGTCGATCAAGTCGGCGCGGCGCTGATCGGCGCGGACTTGCCCAACCAGTTTGTCGTCCACGCATATACTGAGGTTTATTGCTTGATCCGGTCTGGCTGGATTCCAGGCCCAGCCGCTCAGTTTCAATCCCCGCGAATTCGCGATGCTGCCGAGCAGTGCCACGGTCGGTCGAGATTGGGCGCGGTTGAGATACATCGTGCCGTTCAACCAGAATTCGCTATTGGCGACTTTGGCCCGCAAGCGACTGACGTCGCGCAATTTGGCGGCCGGTAACGCCACGCGGAAACCGTGACAACCGTCGCCGACGCTTTGTACTTGCGGCAGCCAAAATTGGGCGCGGATCAGCGCCAGCGGATAGTCGTCGCCGTGGACTTCGACGACGACACGTTCCTGCAATCGCGCGGCGTCGTAGACCCAGCCCGACAAATAGCCGTCACTGAAATCGGTTAATTCGCCCTGGAAACTCATGTCGGTCATCGTGAATTCGCTTGCTGGGAG
>NZ_JBYMAP010000333.1:0-3242 GCF_057766305.1 Methylomonas sp. BG-2
TTAGAATTGACACCTGATTTGGTTGGTCCGTCGGTCACCCAAAATTCTGGCATCATTGGTGAATCAGTTGACCTTAACCTGGTTCATACCGGCGATATGCGCAGGTCCACGCTGCTATTTCATCTGACGCAACGTTTGCTCTACACCAAATGGCGCGACCCCGGCGACGAAGCCAAACTCCACCTGTTTGGCCAACTCAAACGTATCACCAAGCAATGGCTGGATACCTGTCTGAAATGCAAAGGCCAGACCTATCCTGCCCAGTTGATGTATCAAGAACTGGCCGATATGGCTTGCGAACGCATTACCGCCGCTATCACCCGATCCTTGGTTGGTACGCGTCCTATCAAAGCTGTGCTTGATCCTTATAACCCCACCGGGTCGACCAATCAGGTCAGTTTTAACACCTCCAAAACCGATCGCTGGGAAACCGCTGCCGACCGCTGCCACATCAATTGGGTGGTTCTCGATAGTGATTGGGAGGCTGAATTTTGCCGCGTCGCGGAAAAACATCCCAAGGTCAAAGCCTATGTCAAAAACCACAGCCTCGGTTTGGAAGTACCATATCGCTATGGTTCGGAAACCCGCAAATACTTACCCGACTTTATCGTACGAGTCGATGACGGTCACGGCGAAGATGATTTGCTCAACCTGATCGTCGAAATCAAAGGCTATCGCCGCGAGGATGCCAAAGATAAAAAAGCCACCATGGATACTTACTGGATACCCGGCGTGAACAACCTAAAAACCTATGGTCGCTGGGCTTTCGCCGAGTTTACCGAGGTGTATCAAATTGAAACCGACTTCGATGCCAAAGTCGAAGCCGAATTTGCCAAGCTGCTGGACGCCGTTAGCCAAGACCACAATTGATATGTATAGATTTTGCCACTTTGCTATACATGTTCCTGTCGATATGCATAGAAAACAGTGGTTTTCTATCAACGATCCTTCCACAGGTGCATGATGACGTCCATTAAACCTCTGCAAACCTTAGCACCGGAACGCTTTGAAACCGCCGAAATTTTGAAGAAACTGGCGCTTGCCAGCCGAAAGCTTGCGGAACTAAAAGGTGTGGCTGCTTCGATTCCCAATCAAGGCATTTTGATCAATACCTTGGGCATGCAAGAAGCCAAAGACAGTTCCGCCATTGAAAACATCGTCACCACCCATGACGAACTCTTCAAAGACGACGCCTTTCCAGACAGTTTCGCCAATCCCGCTGCCAAAGAGGTATTACGCTACCGGCAAGCATTACGGATCGGTTTTGAACAAGTGATATCCACCGGGCTATTAACCAATAACCACATTCTGCAAATCCAGGCAGAGCTGGAACAAAACAATGCCGGATTCCGCAAATTACCGGGCACCGCGCTGAAAGATGGTTTTGGTCAAACCGTGTACACCCCACCGCAATCGCCGGAGGCCATCAGCGAACTGATGCGGGATTTGGAGCAATTCATCAATATCAACGAATCCTATGCTGCCGATCCGCTGATTAAAATGGCCTTGTTACATCATCAGTTTGAAAGCATCCATCCCTTTTACGATGGCAATGGCAGAACCGGGCGCATCATCAATGTGCTGTATTTGGTGAAAGAAGGCTTGCTGGATATTCCCGTACTGTATCTCAGCCGACAGATAGTTAGAACCAAAGCCGATTATTACCGCTTGCTGCAATCGGTTCGCGAACACGACACTTGGGAAGAATGGGTGCTGTACATGCTGTCCGCAGTCGAAGTCACCGCCGGCGAAACCATCCAGACCATACATGCCATCAAATCGGCACTGATGCATGCCAAACATAACATCCGTGAACAGTATCGTTTTTACAGCCAGGACTTGATCAATAACCTGTTCACTCACCCTTACACCAAAATCGAATTCATCGAGAGCGATTTAAATGTCTCCCGGCTAACGGCCACCAAATATCTGGACGCCCTGGCCGAAGGGGGATTTTTGCTGAAACAAAAAGTCGGTCGCTCCAACTATTACATCAATATTGCGCTAAACCAGATTCTCAGCGGCTCGACCTTACAAGGAGAATAAGTAAACCTTATGGCCAAAGACACCAGCAAACTCAGCGTCGAAACCCTCACTCACGACGACGCCACCCGCAAAAACATTCCTACAGCCGAATACCAATCGGTGATGGCCAAGGATGAGCAAAACCCGATTCGTTTGGCCTATGAGCGCCGCAACCGCGACCTCGACCCGCAACTAGTTTGGCGCGGTAAAGACGAACAGGACTGGTCGGATTTGATCGTGCATGCGCCGCCGCTGTATATCCAGGAAAAAGTCCATCCCAAGGTGTTGATCGACGACTTGTTAAGACGCAGCGACGCCGACAAACCGGCGGAACCGGATCAGGTCGATTTATTCAGCGACTTCAACGGCGTGCCGGATGAAAACGCCAAGACCGAGTTTTACCGCCACGATGCTCACTGGACCAACCGCATGATTCTGGGCGACAGTCTGCAAGTGATGGCCAGCTTGGCCGAACGCGAAGGCTTGCGCGGCAAGGTGCAATGCATTTATTTCGATCCACCGTACGGCATCAAATTTAATTCCAACTTTCAGTGGTCCACCACCAGCCGAGATGTCAAAGACGGCAACACCGACCACATCACCCGGGAGCCGGAACAGGTTAAGGCCTTTCGCGATACCTGGCGCGACGGCATTCATTCCTATCTGACTTATTTACGCGACCGACTGACCGTGGCGCGGGATTTGTTAACCGACTCCGGGTCGATTTTCGTGCAGATTGGCGATGAGAATGTTCATCGGGTGCGGGCGGTGATGGATGAGGTTTTTGGTGAACCAAATTATATAAATACAATTATTTTCAAAAAAAAGAGTTCAACGACACCTACTGACCCCGTTAATGATTTTATTGTTTGGTTTGCTAAGAATAAAAGTAATCTGAAGATTCGTCCTATATATACCCCAAGACGCGAACCTGGAGAAGGTTCAAAAATGACTTCATTGCTTTGGAGAGAGGGAATTGTTCTTCGTAAATCTGAATATAAAGATTGTGACGTTGAAGAATATATCGCTTCAGGTGCCGAATGGGGACGTGTAGATTATCCAATTGTTAGCCAACATCCAAGCGAAACCAGGAGTGGAAATTACACTTATCGCGGCTTCTCAAAAACTTGTGGACCAAATAAACAATGGAGATTTGATGAGTTATAACTAAATCTGGTGTACAGCCTGACTTGAAAAAAGGTGGCGCCCTCTGCTGG
>NZ_JBYMAP010000334.1:0-3237 GCF_057766305.1 Methylomonas sp. BG-2
CGTTGGCCGCCAATGTCGAAAACCTGACCTTAACCGGAACTAGCGCAATCAACGCCACCGGCAATGCTTTGGACAATTCCCTGATTGGCAACAGCGCCGCCAACAAACTTACGGGTGGCGCCGGGAACGATATTTTGGACGGCGGGACCGGCAACGACACAATGCTGGGCGGCGTGGGCGACGACAGCTATTTCGTCAACGTCAGTACCGACACCGTCACTGAAAACGCCAACGAAGGTAACGATACGGTCAATTCGGGCGTCACGCTGACACTGGGTTCGAATCTTGAAAACCTGACCTTGACCGGTACTTCCGCTATCAATGGCACTGGCAATTCCTCGGACAATTGGCTCACCGGCAATAGCGCCGCCAACAGCCTCTCCGGCTTGGCCGGCAACGATACCCTAGACGGACTGGGTGGCGCCGACACGCTGACCGGCGGTGCCGGCAACGATACTTATCGGCTGGGTCGCGGTTATGGTGCCGACACCGTGGTCGAGAATGATGCGATGGCCGGAAACACCGACATCGCGCAATTCCTGTCCGGGATCACTGCAGATCAGTTGTGGTTCGTCCACACCGGCAACCACCTGGAAGTCAGCATCATCGGCACCTCGGATAAGCTGGTCATGCAAAACTGGTACAGCGGCAGCGCCAACCATGTCGAGCAGTTCAAGACCACCGACGATAATTTGACCTTGCTGGACAGCCAAGTCGAGAGTCTGGTCTCGGCGATGGCGGCCTTCGCGCCGCCTGCGTCGGGCCAGACCACCTTGCCAGCCAATTATCAGACCGCGCTGGCACCAGTGATTGCGGCCAATTGGCAATGATCGTCCTCTAAAGCCAGTTCCCGAGGCACTTGGCCTCGGGGATTCCAGGTTCGTTCATGGGTACCCGCCCCGTGGAGGCTGTCCAGCCCTACACTCGGTGATCGCGCTCGGTGCCGCTCGCCGCTGCCCCGTGGTCTATCCAAAATGATCGCTTTAGAATATCAACATTCCTGTGCCTTACACTGTAAACGCCGCAAACGGCTTGATTTAGCGCTTTAACATCCGATGAAATTCCTATTCGTCCATCAAAACTTCCCTGGACAGTATCGCCATTTGGCTGCTTATCTGGCTGCGAATCCTCAGCATCAAGTCGTGTTTATCACCCAACGTTCGGAAGGCGAACTGCCGGGCGTGCGGAAAATCGTCTACCGGCCGCACCGGGCACGGTCGCACACCGTTCACCACTATTTGCGGGAAACCGAATCGGCTGTGATCAACGCCCAGAGCGTCGCCCGCATCGCCCTGGACTTGAAGCGCACCGGTTTCGTGCCGGATGTGATGCTGGGCCATAACGGCTGGGGCGAGATCTGGTATTTGAAGGAGGTATTTCCGGATTCGCCACTGCTGGGCTACTTTGAGTTCTTTTACCGCCTGACCGGCGCCGACGTCGGTTTCGATCCCAGCGAGCCGGTCGCCTTCGACGACGGGCCGCGTTTGCGGACCAAGAACCTGGGCAACTACTTGGCCTTGGATGCCGTCGATGCCGGACTTTGCCCCACCCATTGGCAGAAGTCAGGCTATCCAAGCGGCTACCAGGATAAATTGAACGTGGTCCACGACGGTATCGATACTCGCATCGTGTATCCAAAGCCGGATGCCACCTTGACCCTCGCGCAAGCGGGATTATCGCTGAGTCGGGCTGACGAAATCGTTACTTATATTGCCCGCAACCTGGAACCCTACCGCGGCTTTCCGAGCTTCATGCGCAGCTTGCCGGCCATCCTGGCGGCTCGCCCCCACGCCCAAATTTTGATCGTCGGCGGCGACGAGGTCAGTTACGGCAAGCGTCTGCCGCCGGAGCAGACCTATCGTCAACAGTTGCTGGCGGAATTTGGCGACGAGTTGGATAGTCGGCGGGTGCATTTTTTAGGCAAGGTAGCGTATCCGACCTTTCTGACGATATTGCAACTATCCAGGGTTCACGTCTATCTGACCTACCCCTTCGTGTTGTCCTGGTCGATGTTGGAGGCGATGGCCGCCGGTTGTTTGCTGGTGGCTTCGAACACCGCGCCGGTAAAAGAAGTGGTGCGCGACGGCGAAAACGGTTGGTTGGTGGACTTCTTCTCGCCCAGCGAGATTGCCGAGCGGGTTATCGAAGGTTTAACGGCGAGTTCGGAGGGGTTTGCCACAATGCGCCGCAACGCCAGACAAACCGTGATTGATCGCTATGATCTCAACGCGGTTTGTTTGCCGGCACAGATTGAATTATTGGAGCGTTTGAGGCAATGCGGCTAAGCCTGTAGAAAACAGCCGCCGCTTTTTGTGACGTCTCCCGTTGGTTAACGACCGAAAGAATATCAGAGGACATCCATTAGGAAGCGCACCAAGTATCGGGAGCCAAATCCCCGAAGCAAAACACCTCGGGGACAGGCTTCAGGATACGCCAATTAGTGCCAATTGGCCGCAATCACCGACGCTAGCGCGGCTTGGTAATCGGTCGGCAAGGTGGTTTGGCCCGACGCCGGTGGGGCGAAAGCCGCCATCGCCGACACTAAACTCTCGACTTGGCTGTCCAGCAAGGTCAAATTACCGTCGGTGGTCTTGAACTGCTCGACGTGGTTGGCGGTGCCGCTGTACCAGTTTTGCATGACCAGCTTATCCGAGGTGCCAACGATACTGACTTCCAGGTGGTTTCCCGCGTGGGCAAACCACAACTGATCAGCGGTGATGCCGGAGAGGAATTGGGCAATGTCGGTGTTGCCCGCCGTGGCATCGTTCTCCACGACGGTATCCGCAGCGTAACCGCGGCCCAGGACATAGGTGTCGTTGCCGGAACCGCCGGTCAGCGTATCCGCACCGCCTAGACCCTCCAGGGTATCGTTGCCGGCTAAGCCGAAGAGGCTGTTGGCGGCAACGTTGCCGGTGAGTCGATTGTCCAAGGCATTGCCGGTGCCGGTAATGGCAGCAGTACCAGTGAGCACCAGGTTTTCAACATTCGAACCTAAAGTTAAAGAAATCGACGCTTCCACGGTGTCGGTACCACCACCAGCGGCTTCGACCACGACATCGCCGGCGTTATCGACGACAAACGTATCGGCGCCTAAACCGCCTTCCATCCGGTCAGCGCCAAGACCGCCGTCGATGCGATTGCTACCCGAGTTGCCAATCAGGGTGTTGTCCAAGCTGTTACCGGTTGCGCTCGCCGCTAACGAACCTGTTAACGTCACATTTTCCACATTGGCCGCTT
>NZ_JBYMAP010000335.1:0-3229 GCF_057766305.1 Methylomonas sp. BG-2
GCCAAAATGACGGGCACTAACCAGAATCCGACAACGAATCACCGTAAACCCAACCACAATCTTGCCGAGACCCCGGCAACTATCGACCATGGAAGAAGACTCGACCGATCCCTACATCGCCCGCGTTCGCGCGATTTTTCTGGAACTGGGCATACCCGCTGAGTTGCCCCACGCGCGCGGATTGCCGTTATGGCGGGAGCCCGAGCGCTTGGTGGACGTGATGTCGCCTGGCGCCATCAAGCCATTTCAGCTGAGCCCGGAGGCTGCCCAGGCCTGGGCAGCCCTGCAAACCGCCGCGGCCGACGATGAAGTCCAGCTGAGAATGCTATCCGGCTTTCGCGGACTGGATTTTCAAGCGCAACTGATCCGCCGCCAGTTAGCGCAAGATCGGAGTCTGGAAGTCGTTCTGAAAATATTGGCCCCGCCCGGTTACAGCGAGCACCATACCGGCTGCGCGGTGGATGTTGGTACGCCCGGTTGCCCCGGTCTGGACGAAGATTTCGAAAACACCGCCGCCTTCGCCTGGTTATCCAGTCACGCGGGCCGATTTGGATTCACGCTATCGTTCCCGCGCGGTAATCGCTATGGGTACATCTACGAACCTTGGCATTGGCGCTACCGCGCGCCGTAGCCGATTAATTTAGGAGCCGACCATCGACACGGCCGGCTCCCGCGACAACCGCCGCGTCCTAGGGATTCGGACCGTTGTGACAGCTGTAGCAACTGACCCGATAACCGGCCGGCCAATTTTTAGTGCCGAATTCGCCCGCGTCAATCGTTTTAGCCACCTTGATTTCGCTCAGCGGCGTCCCGGCGCTGGTCGTACCGTGACAATAGCTGCAACCGCTTTTGCCGGCATCTTCGTGCTGCTTGACCCAAGCATTGCCGGTGGTGTGCATACCGTGAGGACCGCCGTTCACCGTATTCGGCACCGTGGCATGACAAGCGCTGCATTCGGCGATGGGGCCGGCATGGCCTTGCAAGGCGATGCTTTGCAGGTTTTCGTCGGCGTGGCTGGATGGATACTCGGCATGAGTGGCACCGTGGCATGCCTCGCATTGCAAGCCGCCGTGGCCCTTGCTGAACCGATACAGATTCAGACCCGGCACCGGCGTATCGGCATTCGTCGCGAAGGTGTGGTCGGCCGGCACGATGACCTTGCCGTTGGCGTCAACGCCGGTCGTAGCCCGTCTGCCGGTTGCGGCACTGTTATGGCAGGACTCGCAAGTAGGCTCCTCGAACCAACCTTGTCTTGCACTGCTGCCCACCGCTTTCAGATCGCCGTGGCAACTTTGGCAACTCATCAACGAATTACCGCTGCTATCGACGGCTTTACCCATTGCCCCCCTCAGACATTGCGTTTTCGAACCGGGATGGCATTGATAACAAGATTCACGATTGGCGATGCTGTTTAGCGGCGTTTGGCTGAGCGGATCGAGTACCGAATCGCCGGCATGCTTAAGGTGCAGGGCTTGGGTAAACGGCGCTATGCCCGAAACACCGCCCATCACGCTGACTTTGTTTTCCTTGTCGAAATAGGCGTTGCTGGCATGACAAGCCACGCACAATACCGGTTTGTGATTATCGTCCACCTGGGGCAATAAGCCGCCGGTGGAATAGCCGACCTTGACCGCGGCGGCTTGAAACGCCGCGCCGGCTTTGTGGCGATCGTCGTGGAGCTTCAAAATATTGCGTTTCCAGTCTTTCTCGACATCGTTGTCGAAAACCCAGCCGCCGGCGGGTTTGGCATTGCTACGCGCCGGATCGCTGGCGTCGGTCGATGTGTGGCAACCCTTGCAAGTCATTTCGTCGCTGACCGGTAACGTCGTCGTCGTCGTGGCCAGAACCTTGCCGCTGAGCGCATCCTTGGCGACCACCTTGACGGTTGGATAAAAGTTTTTATTTCCGGCATCGTCGAACGGCGTCACCGGAATACCCTCGGCCTCGAACCAAGCGAAGGCGGCATTGTAGGTCATCGGCGCCGGCGTCAACGAAGGCGTTTTGTTGCCGGCCATTGGCGCACCGGTAGCCAGGCCGTCCAGGTTCACCCCCACATTGTCCGCCGGGCTCAGGCCGAACAAGTCGTCCACCCATGACCAAAAGTTAGTCTTGTCGGCGCTGCTGGTATTGATCGAACCGCTGGTATCGGCAACGGCTTCGTAGGTCAGCGTGACATTGGTACTCACCAGCTTGCCGCTTTTATTCTTGAGTTGCGCATGGAGCGTATTGTAAGGCGGCAGAATGGAGAACACCGAGAAGTCGGTGCCGTCCATGCAGTGCATGCCCAAATCGTTCCAGGCCATCAGCGAATACCCGCCGGAGACCGTGCCATTCAATACGGTCACCGCGACGGTTTTCTCGGTCTTGCTATCCCGAATCGTAATCGTGGTGGCGCCGGCCTTGACGCCGGTCACCACCGCGACACCGTTACTGTAACTAACGCCGGCGACCGAAGCATCCCCGGATTCAACGCTGACGTTGCCGCTGGCATTGCCGACCGTGATATTGGCGGTGGCGCCGACATTCAACGACACATTGCCGGGACTGACGCTCAACGAACTGGTAGAACGCGAGACCACTTTAATCTTGGCCTTTTTACTGGATTTGGCATCCTTGACGGTTAACGTCGTCTCGCCGGTCTTCAAGCCCTTGACCGTGACGGCAGCGTTGCCGTAGACGGCGCTGGCAACGGCGGCCTTGGACGACTTGACACTCACCTTCCCGTTCGGATTGGCGACATTGATCGTCGCGGTGTCGCCGATTCCAAGTTCGAGCTCGCTGGGCGATATTGTCAATACCGGCGCCGCGGCTACCGTAACGGCTATCGATTGCGCGCCATTGCCGTCCTTGACGGTAACCGTCACGTTGCCCGCCTTGCGCGCTTTGATCTTGACGCGCTCATCATCGTATTTGGCGCTGGCAATCGAAGTATTGCTCGATTTGACCGTCACCTTGCCGCGCCGGTCGTTAACCGAAACCTCGCTCGATTGTCCGGCGCTCAAGCTCAATGCGGCCTGCGAAATGTCCAATGCGCTCACGCGGCCGGTCAGCATACAGCCGACCAGCATCAGCAACATATTTAAACTAACGTAACGTATATCCATGGTGACCTCCGGCCGCAAAGCCTAAATGGCAAGTAATGGACCCTAAATCGAGTCTCTTGATCTAAAAATACGGACCGAAACTGCAACACTCGGTCCGTTCTCCGCCCGATTGAATGCCTCGGTTG
>NZ_JBYMAP010000336.1:0-3205 GCF_057766305.1 Methylomonas sp. BG-2
AAGGAAATGGCATTTGCGATTTCACTATGCAAATACATATCAAAGGGGTACTCATCGTGAAGATCAAGCAAGGGCTTGATGGCATCAACGACTTGCAATTGCCCAAGTGCATACCAGGCATGGACTGTTGCCCAGAACAAAGGCGATTTATCATCGTTATCTAATAGCTCAGGATCGGTTGCCATCCGAATCAACTCATCGGCATTTGCCTCGGAAAATCCTAATGCCTTGTAATCCGGCGCAAAGTCTGTTAGCTTGCCAAGCGTCAGCATCGTTTGAGCTAATTCCGAGTAGTCAGTCATTTCTAGTCAGCTTTCATCAGGTTGGTAATGGTCGAGCATCAGTCCATTGATTTGCGAAAAGTGCTTGATGTTGCCGGTGCATAGCAATTCATTGTGGGCCACGGCTGTGGCAGCTATTAAAGCGTCACCCATTTCCATGCTATGGCTTAAGGCAAATTGACGAACCAACTGCCGGGCATGATAGGAAATGCCATGATCTACTTCATGGATGGTGAATTGAAGTGCTTGCAGCATTTTTTCAAAGATCGCCAGCTCTTTTTTGTTCCGGCAAAACGGCACATATTCCATGTAGGTGACGGCAGATATAGATCGCTGCTGTGTGCTGAGAATCAAGTCTTTGGCTGAAAGCACGCCCCGGTCAGCATAGATCAATATATTGGTATCAAAGATCACTCAGCTGGCTCCGGCGACCTTTACGAATATCGCGTAATTCATCTTCCACGGTAGCAATGCCTGAATCACGATGCATGCCGAAAAATTCATTCATTGCTGTTTCTTGCTCTTCTGAATTTACAGTGGGTACAGCAGGGTGAACCACGCCAAGTATTTGGCCGTGGTAAGTAATCTCTACCGTCTCTCCTCGTTTAAGAGCGTCAATAAGAGCCTTGTGTTTGGATTGAAGCTGGGATGCTGTGAGCCGCATAGTTGAAAAAATAAATATTTTAGATTATTTATTTTATCATTTTTAGAGCCTAAAACAATGCACACGCATGTTCAAGGCCTAAAATCTTACGCGAGATTTACGCGACATCGTTATGCCGGTCGTGATTTGTACGGACATTACGCTTGCAGGTCGGCGGATAGTGATTCAGTCCATTATTTGAGTATTTCGAGATTTTATTATGGGCGGGACGGGGATTGTAAATCCATCCCGAACGATTCGAGCAAATGTAAAAAATCAAAAAAAAAATTTCGATCAGACTAGGTAATTTCCACCTAGGTTCAATGCCCCCTATCGGAGATGATCCAAAGCACCTTTGGCAAGAGCCGGGCAACCTACGGTACGTGCCGTCTCAAGGCCGTCTTATCCGCTCGAAACCGAACCGTCAGTCGCCGCCGTATCGGACGATTGATGCGCGAAGCGAGACTCACCTGTATAACCCAACGCCAATTCAAAGTCACGACGAATTCGAAGCATCATCAACCGGTTGCCCCCAATCTTCTGGACCGGCAATTTGCCGTGGAAATGCCCAATCAAGTCTATGCCGGCGACATCACCTATACCCATATTCAGGAAGCTTGGTTGTATCTGGCCGTGGTGATTGATCTCTATTCCCGGCAAGTCGTGGGCTGGTCTATGGCCGAACATATGGTGAACGACGCGCTATTGATGGCGGTTTGGAAACGCAAGCCGGAAAAAAGTTTGCTTTTGTCTCCGATCGCGGCAGCCAATATGCATCGGATAGCCACCGAGCCTTACTAACGCAACACGGCATCCGGCAAAGCATGAGCCGTAAGGGCAATTGCTGGGATAACGCCGTGTCGGAAAGCTTCTTTCACACCCTGAGAACCGAATTGATACATCACCAGACCTATCGAACCCGAGCAGAGGCCAGGCAGGCCGTATTCGAATATATCGAAGTGTCTTACAACCGCGAACGACCCCATTCCGCCAATGGCTACCGCTCGCCCCTTGACTACGAATTGCAGCTTTAAGCTGCTTAAGCGTGTGTCCGGAAAAGTATTGACACATCACGCAGCAATGGCTGCAGGAAAACAGGCAATTCATAGAAGACTACAACCGGCGTATCGAAGCCGAAGGTTGTTTCAGCGTTAGCTTGCGCAAAGCAGCCGAATCCAAATAGCAAGCATGAAAGCGATGCCGCGGTAAAACGCATTCGCCGTCTCGCGCAAGGCTTATTGATCCGCGGCGTTCGGGACTGTCATGCTTTCGCTAGTTCCAGTACCTTGCAAACCCCGCCAATTGCGGCCCGTCATTGCCACGCCGAGCCGTTTTTCAGCCTGGGCCGCCAGTTTTGAGCATCCGATACCTTCCGGCGCATGCAGATAGAAAACCCGGTCGATCAGACCAAACCGTTCTCTGTCTTTCTTGATGACGGCCAGCGCATTAAGATCGGGGTTGGCCGGTGCGGACAGCAGAAAACTCAGGTGTAAGGTATTGGGTTGGCATTCTGTATCGGGAAACGGATTGGCTCGCACGGCGTGCTCCAGTTCCGCCAACGCCAGTAATAATAACTGCGGCTCGAAACCGTGGCGTTTGTTTATTTCCTCCACAATCCGCGCGGACAGTGGCCCAACGTCTTCAGCATGGCTACGAAACACCGCATTGCCACTTTGGATATAGGTTTTGACGTCGCAGAGGCCAAGGCTTTCGAAAATGGCAACCAATGCCGGCATCGGGAGAATATGCTTCCCGCCAACATTGATGCCTCTCAACAATGCGATATAAGTCTTCATTCGTTTACCGAGTGGGTGCCGGTCGGCCAGCGTGTTAGAATAAGCGGCTACAGGCACCTTCACGTTTTGCAATTCGCCTTTTTGGCCGTCGACGCGTTGGCTTTACGCAGGTTACGTTGAACTCGTCCTGCGGCATCATACGAGCGGCACGCCCAGATAGCTGCCTGCTCGCGGTCTTCCAAGTATCTGTTTTGATGGTTCGGATGGAGGCGGAAGCCGAAAAACAGCTTCATCAAAACTGTTTCCCTTTATCCAAAGTAAATTCAACGTGTTGTGGGACACGATCTTTTAAATGATCAAACGCCTAACCACGGCTTGTATTTGGGTGCCATACGTGCCGGCCGCCTTACTACCGTTTGTCGTTGACGGATTGGTGCGGCGCAAAACCAGCCAAACCAACTTCGATTACCCTAGCCCGATCGCGCATCGCTACAGTCTCTACTTGATGCTTGGACACCGCTGGATTCGTGATTAGTTGGTGGAAC
>NZ_JBYMAP010000337.1:0-3204 GCF_057766305.1 Methylomonas sp. BG-2
TCTTGAGACGCGGCGGCGATTTCCTGCACGAGGTCCGAGGTTTTGGTAATGCTCGGCACGATGGCATCCAATAGGTGGCCGGCGCTTTCGGCGGTATTGACGCTGGTTTCGGCGAG
Organism: Methylomonas sp. BG-2; assembly: GCF_057766305.1. Lineage (NCBI taxonomy): Bacteria > Pseudomonadati > Pseudomonadota > Gammaproteobacteria > Methylococcales > Methylococcaceae > Methylomonas > Methylomonas sp. BG-2. Next base: position 117 of record NZ_JBYMAP010000337.1, read on the forward strand.
TTTGCCGATTTCCTGTGCGGCGATCTGGCTTCGCTCCGCCAGTTTGCGCACTTCGGCGGCGACCACCGCGAAGCCCTTGCCGTGGTCGCCGGCCCGAGCCGCTTCGATGGCGGCATTCAGCGCCAGCATATTGGTCTGGTAGGCAATGTCGTCGATGATGCTGATTTTGCCTGCGATGTCGCGCATGGCCACGACGGTTTGCTTGACCGCGTCGCCGCCTTCGGCCGCTTCGCGCGAAGCCTTGGTGGCCATGCCGTCGGTGACCTTGGCGTTATCGGCGTTTTGGTTGATGCTGGACGCCATTTGTTCGATGCTGGCGCAGGTTTCCTCGACGCTGGCGGCTTGCTCGCTGGAGGCTTGCGACAGCGATTGCGACGTGGCGCTGACTTGCTTGGAAGCCGTGCCCAGTTGTTCGGCGGCGGCGATGACTTCGGCGATGGTTTGCGACAATTTGGCGATGGTGTTGTTGACGGTATCCTTGAATTCGCCGAGTTGGCCTTGGTAATTCCCCTTGACCGGGCGGGTCAGGTCGCCTTGTTCCACCAGCCGCAACACTTCGACGACTTCGTTGATCGGCAGGATGACGCCGTCCAAGGTCTGGTTGACGCCATCGACGATCTTACGGAAATCGCCCTGATGCCGGTTGGCGTCGGCGCGGGTTGACAATCGGCCTTCGACGGCGGCTTGCGATAGCGTGTTGGCGTCCGCGACCAAAGCGTTGACGGCGTCTATGCAGGTGTTCAGGTTGTCTTTCAGGATATTGAAATCGCCGTGATAGGTGTCGGTGATTTTGGCCGGGATGTTACCCTTGGCGATGTTATCGACGTAATCGGCGGCGACGTTGAGCGGGCCTATCACCGCGTCCAGCGTGGCGTTGACGCCTTCGACGATCTTGCGGAAGTCGCCCTGGTGCCGGGTGGCGTCGGCCCGAGTCGCCAAACGGCCTTCGACGGCGGCCTGCGACAGCGTGTTGGCGTCGGTGACCAGCGCCTGAATGTTGTGCTTGAGCAGCATCAGCCACTCGTGAATTTGATCGTCGCTGGAGGCTTTCGCCATTTCCGCGCTCATGTCGCCGTTCGCCAGTTTGGTGACGTAGCCGATCAACTCGGACAGCCAGGCATGCACGCCATTGACGGCTTGCTTCATCTTGTCGTGGTCGCCCTGGCAAGCGATCTCGACCCGTTGGCGCAGGTCGCCGCCGCGAATCAGGCTCAGCACGCGATTACCTTCGCCGATCGGAATCAAAATGGCGTCGAGGATTTGGTTGATGCCTTGCACCAGTCGGTTGAAGTCGCCTTTGTGCCGGCCGGCGTCGGCGCGCGCGTCCAAGCGGCCTTCGGCGGCAGCGCTGATCAGCGTATTGGTGTCCGCCATCACGGCTTTCAAATTGCCGCGCACCAGTTCTATCGTGTCGTTGATGAATACTTTCTTGCCGGGCAAGCGTTCCATCGGCGCGTCGAAATCGCCTTCGCCAAAGGCTTTGAACACGGCCATGGCTTTTTTCTTGACGGCGATATGGCCGGACACCATGTCGTTGACACCCTGGGCCATGACACCGAAATCGCCTTGAAACTTTTGGGCGTTCATCATCACGTCAATGTCGCCTGCCTCGTGCTGCCGGCTCATATGATTCATGTCGGCGATAAAGCCTTTCAGATTACCGCGCACCAGTTCGATCGTGTCGTTGATAAACGCTTTCTTGCCGGGTAGTTTTTCCATCGGCGCGTCGAAATTACCTTCGCCGAAGGCCTTGAACACCGCCATCGCTTTTTTCTTGACGGCGATATGCCCGGAGACCATATCGTTGACGCCTTGCGCCATTTGCCGAAAGCTGCCTTGAAAGCGTTGGCTGTCGACGACGGCGTCGATATCGCCTCGTTCGTGCTCGCTGGCCATCCGGTCGATGTCCGCCAGCAGGGATTTGATCGTGTCGCTCATATGTTTCATCGCCGCCATGACGCTGGCATTATCGTTGGCGCGAATTTGAATCGTGCCGTTCAGATCGCCGGCGGCGATTCTGCCGGCCAGTTGGGCGACTTCGTCCGGCTCGCCGCCCAGTTGGCGGGTCAACTTACGCGTCGAGAACCAGCCCAATAGCCCGATCGTTGCCAAGGCCGCTACCGCGATGACCACGAGCCAGACCATGGCGCGGCTTTTAATGTCCTTGGCGTGGCTGGCGCTTTGTTCGGCCAGGTTCCCGTTGTATTGGGCCTGTTGTTCCAACGAATCTTGCAGCGTTGCCGCGATCGGCGTCATTTGCTCCAGAGCCGCCAGCGCTTGGTCCTTGCGGTTTTCATTGGATAGCGTTAGCACGGTATCGGCGCCGAGGCGAAATTTTGCGAAGGCCGCGAGATTCGCGGTATACAAGCGCCTGTCCTCGGCGTCGGACACCAACGAGTCGTACTGCTTGAGGCTGGTATCGAAAGCGTCGAGCGCAGTGGCGATGGCTTGATTCAACTCGACGGTTTTGCCGGCATCGGCGTTGGACACGTGCCGGTAAAGCCTGGCCCGGACTTGGCTGAAGGTTTTGATTTGCCGATTCAGCACAATCAACGAGGGCACGCTGTTACTGTTGGCATAGTTTGCCGAAGCAAATACGCTCTCCAGTTGTAGATAGCTGACCACCGCCAGACTGGACAGGCCCAGTAAAGCGATTCCGACTAACAGAGACATGCGTTGTACGATGGACATGCGGACCTCCCGAAGTTAGGCATCCCTGGGTTGAGTCGGCCGGCCTTCCGTAACTGACCGCGTATTCTTTGAGCCGGGACCGATCTCGTCGGTCGATGCGTTTTGGCGCTTCCCGAAAATGGTAATGTATCTATAGCCTATATTAAGGTGACGCGCCATGGGTGGCGTAAAAATAATCTGTTTGACTGTTAGTATTTATCCGGCTAAGCGGCGAGAATCCAATGACCGCGCGAGTGGCGCCGATTGATGGGGTCGCCTTGGGCGCGTTCTGCTGTAAACGATTGGTTTTATGGGTTTATAACTCGGATTTTTTCGCGCTATCGCCCGGTTGTTTGGGTTGGTCGGTAGGTTAAAGCTTAAATACAGTCTGGTTTTTCCGACAAATCCACCGAATGAA
>NZ_JBYMAP010000338.1:0-3186 GCF_057766305.1 Methylomonas sp. BG-2
CACCGCGCCGTCGCAACCCATGCCCAAGCCCCAAACGTCGTCGCCCGCGCCGCGCATGTCGTAAAACACGCAGCGGGCGATTCCGGTTTCGAACACCGATTCCGCCTGCTCCAGCAGGTCGCGTTCGAAGCAACCGCCGCCCAACAGCCCGTCCATCGCCCCGGATCGCGCGATGACCATTCTGGCTCCGGCCTTTTGATAGGTGGAACCGAAAGTCTCGACCACCGTCGCCAGAACCGCATCCTCGCCGCGTTCGCACAGCCCCCGGTAAGCCGCGATCAAATGTTGGTGTTTATTGGGCATGCGCCGTCAACTCCAACTCAGATCGGTTTTGCGTAACGGCAGTTCGCGGACGCGAATGCCGGTGGCGGCGAAGATCGCGTTGCAAACCGCCGGCGCCAACGGCGGCAATGCCGGTTCGCCGAGGCCGGTGACCGGAAAATCGGTTTTCAGAAAGTGCACGTCGATTTTGGTCGGGGCATCGCCGATGCGTATCATCGGATAGTCGCCGAAATTGCTTTGCACGATGCGGCCTCGGTCGATATCCAGCGCCTGGAACATCAATGCGCCCAAGCCATCGACCACCGAGCCCTGCACCTGATTTTCCGCGCCGCTCAAATTGACGATTTGCGCGCCGATGTCGGTGGCCACGACCACCCGGTCCACTGTCAATTTGCCGTCCTTGGACACCGTGACTTCCGCCACCTGCGCGATATAGCCGCGATGGCTGAAGTGAAAGGCGATGCCCTGCCCCTGGCCGCGCGGCAAGGCTCTCTTACCCCATTCAGTCTTTTCGGCGACATGATGCAGCACGTGTTTCATCCGGTTGACGTCATAGGGAATCCCCTGCTCGCCGGTACCGGCCAAAAAGCCCTGGTCGCCCAGCAATTCCAAGCGAAACGCCAAAGGGTCCTTGCCGGCGGCGTGCGCCAGTTCGTCGATAAAACTATGAAATACCCAGGCCAGCACATTGCTGCGCGGCGCCCGCCACGGCCCCATCGGAATGCCGCAGGCCAACGCGGTGTGTTCGATCCGGCAGTTGGGTACCCAACGGCCCGGAAACTCGTCGCCGGATAAATTGGCGCCGCTTCCCAATTCGACGACCGGCTTGCCGTCCTTGAATACCGGATGCGAAAAGGTGATGAAGTGGTTGTGCCAGGTTGTCAACTTGCCGGCCGCATCCAAACCGCCCCGCAAAAAATGAAAGCCGCCGGCCCGGTATTGATCGTGCTGCAAATCGTCCTCGCGGGTCCAAGTCAGCTTGACCGGACCGCTAACCCGCTGAGCAATCGCCGCCGCTTCGATAATGTAATCCGGAATCAAGCGCCGCCCGAAACCACCGCCGCTACGGGTAATGTGCAGCGTGATTTTGTCCTTGGGGATACCCAGCACTTCGGTGACGATCTTTTGCCCGGCTTCCGGATTCTGGGTCGGCGCCCAGATTTCGATGGCGCCGTCCTTGAACCAGGCGGTGGCGTTTTGCGGTTCGATGCTGGCGTGGGAAATAAACGGGTAAAGGTATTTCGCTTCGACCGTTTTGGCGGCGCCGGCTAACGCGGCCTCGGCATCGCCATCGTTACGCAGCACTTCGCCGGCCGGTTGGCGATACAACGACTCGGCTTGAGCGGCAAAGCCCTTCCAGCTTTGTTGCGCAACCTCGCCCTCGTTCCAGGTCACCTGCAACTGCTTTCTGGCGTCGAACGCGGCCCAGGTCGAGTCGGCGATAATCGCCACGCCGGGCAATAAGCCCTTCAGATTGGCGGTGCCTTCGATGACGAAGGCATCGCGAACGCCGGGGAGTTTTTTGATCTCGGCCAAATTGGCGCTAAGCACCTTCCCGGCAAACGCCGGCGACTTGACGTAGGTCGCGTACAGCAGACCCGGCAATCGCACATCGATACCGAACAACGGCTTGCCGGTGACGACGGCCGGATTGTCGACGCCACCGATACGGGTACCGAGCAAACGAAATGCCAGAGGGTCCTTGAGTTTGACCTGATCGGCCGGCGGCACCGGCAGCTTGGCGGCGAGCGGCGCCAATTGGCCGTAGGACAAACGTCTACCGCTGGGCAAATGATGCACCGCGCTGTCGCGGGCCACCAAGGTATCGGCCGGCAATTTCCAGGTCAGCGCGGCGGCTTGTATCAACAGGGTTCTGGCTGTGGCGCCAAGTTTATGGAATTCTTCGTAATTGGTCGGCGTCGAGCGCGAGCCGCCGGCGCTCTGGCTGCCGTAGATCGGATCGAGATCGCCCTGGACAATCTTCACATCTTGCCAAGCCACTTCCAGTTCCTCGGCAATCACCATCGGCAACGAGGTTTTGATGCCCTGGCCGATTTCCGGCTGCTTGCTGATCAAGGTCACCCGGCCGTCCGGCGCTATCCGTATAAAGGCGTTGGGACGAAACTCGCCGGCCGCGTCGCGGGTGCCCGGCTTGGCGACGCCCTTACCGGCACCGCTGGCGACATCGACGTAAAAACCCAATATCAAGCCACCGCCGGCGACGGCGGAGGTTTTCAAAAACTCTCGGCGCGCGGGATTGCTCGGTACGCTGACGCTCATACCGCCTCCTTGGCCAGTTGGGCGGCGCGGCGGATGCCGGCGCGAATCCGTAAATAGGTGCCGCAACGGCAGAGGTTGCCGTCCAGCGCCGCGTCGATTTCGCTATCGCTGGGCTGGGGCGATTTCGTTAACAGTGCCGCTGCGGTCATGATTTGCCCGGCCTGGCAATAGCCGCATTGCGGCACATCCAGTTCCCGCCAGGCGATTTGCAACGGATGGCCGCCGTTCGCGCTCAAGCCTTCGATGGTGGTTAGCCGCCGCTGACCGACCTCGGCAATCGGCGTGATGCAAGCTCGGGTGGGCACGCCGTCCAGATGCACGGTGCAGGCGCCGCATTGGCCGACGCCGCAGCCGTACTTGGTGCCGACCAAATGGAGCTGGTCGCGCAGTATCCACAATAGCGGCACGTTCCCGGCGGACTCCACGGTCGTCGCCACGCCGTTCACGTTTAATCGATATTCACTCATGATGCTAAAGGCCTGTTGACTGGATTCGTTCGCCGCCGACTCGGCGGCATCGATCGCGTAATGCAGATTTTGTACCGAAATGCATGGCGACACCCGCCAGCCGGGATTTCGCGGTCAACTTCGACGCATCGCCGGCTGCAAGCACACCGGGAAGCGG
>NZ_JBYMAP010000339.1:0-3183 GCF_057766305.1 Methylomonas sp. BG-2
CCGAAAAGTGGGCGTGGTCGGGCCGATTTTCAGCGCCCAGCAAACCCGGCATTTTTCAATTGATGGGAAAGGACACGAGCAAAATGCACTCCAGGCATCAAGCGACGTTACCGATGCGCTTTTCATATTGATTCATTAGCTCGGAATTCCGCGTGGGCACAAAAACCCTGCCCACCCTTGACTGTACGAAGACGAATTGAAGCTAGGGCATTGAAGTAACCGGCGCTGTTCGCTTCGAATCCGCTTAACGAGCGGCTGCAGTTACGACATTTCGTCATCACTACTGAATATCGTAGCGAAAACCCGGGAGTTTATCGGCTTTGCTCAACCGCTTATTTTAATATTTCCAAATAAATCCGCTATTTAAAATCATTTTGCCGATCTGGCACGGCGCTTGCCCCTCATATATCGATCGTTTTACTTAAATTAAATTTTTAAACATCCATATGAGGAAACAACCATGAAACTAAAATCTACCTTAGCCGCTTTAACCTTTGCCGGCATTACTTGCTTCAGCGGCAACGTATTATCCGATATTGATACGGCGGCTTATTCCCACGATCCCTATATTGGCGTTTACAATAAGGACCAATGGATGAAGACGCTGCCGGATACTTTAAAGCTGAGTCAACTGTCGCTGCCTGGCACTCACAACTCCATGGCACGTTACGGCACCGACGTTGCGCAAACTCAATCGATGAGTTTGGCCGATCAACTAACCTCAGGAATTCGTGTGCTGGATATCCACTGCTGGCATAAAAATGATAGTTTTATCATTTCTTACGATGGCTTTACTCAAAAAGCCACGTTCCAGGATGTATTGAATACCGTGGACGATTTCTTGGCCGCGAATCCTAGCGAAACCGTGATTATTAAGGTCAAAGAGGGTATTGCCGGCGTCAATAATACCCGCAGTTTTGCCGACACGTATAATTACTACGTCGGCAAATATCCGTGTCTGTTTTTAACATTGCAAGACAATAATAATCCCACGCTAGCCGAGATGCGCGGTAAGGCCGTATTGTTGCAATACTTCGAAGGTCCGCTCGTCGGGATTTCTTATTCTACTATCAGCAACCAAGGCACGATTCAGGATAATTACAATTTGAAAACAAATTGGGATCTGTACGGAAAATGGGAACAAGTCAAGGCTCACTTCATGGCCGCCTCTACCGGCGATTCCAGTAAAATTTACATCAATTATCTGAGCGGTACGAACGGCGCCTTCCCCTATTTTGTCGCCAGCGGCCACAGCTCGCACGAAACCAACGCACCGCAATTATTGACCGGTTTAACCACACTGACCAACCCGAATACTTATCCGGATTTTCCAAGAGTCGGCTGCTTGAGTAAATTATGTTCCATCGCTTTCCTGGGGACCAATCAACTCAGCAGCAAATTCCTGTCGGATTTGGCTATCAATTACCAATCCATCAATCAGTTGTATACAAAATTGAACATCAATCTCAAGCTGACCAAACGGGTGGGTATAGTCATGATGGACTTTCCCGGCAAAAGTTTGGTGAATAACATCATTGCAATGAACTAAGTTCCGCTGAAAAAATAATTAGCTCATACTATCCAGCCCGCCCCTCAACTTCTCCGCAGCGCGCGAGTTTGAGGGGCGGTTTCGTTTTAAGCCCTTGGTAAGGTCGGTAATTGCGCGGACTGGGCTTCGTATCCTCGATTTCATCGACGCTACCCGGTCTTTGGAAACTTTTTTCGACTGCTTGGAAGCTGGCGATTAAAACAATGCAATAGCAATGGCCGAGAACAATTAAAAATTGGCCTGGAGCGAATATAGTAGCCGCCAAGCTGGCCCGCAGGCGGAAAACCAGGGGGAATTTTCGTAGCGAAAATCTCACGGCTGCCGGCCCGCCAACCGGCGTTAAATCAGGCCGCGCGATAGCGAAACCATATTCAGCCCAGTTTTAAATTCCGCGTGAGCACAAAAAGCCGTGCCCACCCTACCCGACTCCAGAACGTCCGGCACCAACCGGAACGGCACGCGATTCGTACCCTACCACGCTATCAAAATAGGTTGAACAACATTGCAAGCGCGATGGTTTTTGTCCCCTGATGCCGCGCCGAGCACCGGAGGGTTTGAGCGGGAATTGCCCGTTAGGGGCGCGGCAGGGATGCCGCGCGTTTTTGGAGGGCTATGGATAGCCCTTCCAAAAACCCCGCTCAAACCCGAAGGAGCGCAGGAGATAAGCGGCATGGGGTGGCTTTTTCTTTGGATATTTTCTTTTGGCCAAACACAAATTCGTCCGGAGCGAATTTGAACAGCCGATAGGCTGGCCCGAAGGGCGAAAACCAGGGATGGTTTTCGTAGCGAAAGTATCGCGGTTGCCGGTCCGCGAACCGGCATTAAATTAGGACTCGCGATAGCGAAACAATATTCAGCCAGGCCGTAAATTCCGCGTGGGCACAAAAAGCGTGCCCACCCTACCCGACTGGTTGAGCAACGTTGCAAGCGCGATAGGTTTTGTCCCCTAATGCCGCGCCGAGCACCGAAGGGTTTGAGCGGGAAATGCCCGACAGGGGCGCGGCAGGGATGCCGCGCGTTTTTGGAGGGCTAAGGATAGCCCTTCCAAAAACCCCGCTCAAACCCGCAGGCGCGCAGGATCAAAGCGGCATGGGGTGGCTTTTTCTTTGGATACTTTCTTTTGGCCAAACAAAAGAAAGTATCGCGGTTGCCGGTCCGCGAACCGGCGGTAAATCAGGCCTCGCGATAGCGAAACAATATTCAGCCCAGTTTTAAATTCCGCGTGGGCACAAAAACCGTGCCCACCCGACTTTCCCATACGTTGAATATGCCGGTGGGTTGATGACGCCTAACGCTAAGTTCAGTGGTGACCAGAACGGAGCCGGTCTTGCGCAATAAAATGTGCGCAGCACATTGCGCAAAATCGGCGGAGTGCAGGGCATCCACTGCAACGCCTGGTTATGCATTTTTTAGTTCTCATCTTCACTCAAGCTCGGCATCATTGAGAAGAACTTATTGCACCGCACTTGGATGTCAGAAATAGCGTCGGCCCGAAAAACTTCAGTGTGCAGCTTTTCACAATTGGATGTGATGCTTTCAATTGCTGTTTTCTCCCAAAGCAACTTGCAAGGCCACGTTTGAATTACAGTAGCAAATGGAGCGGAACACCTATGAGAGCGAAGACGTTCAGCGAT
>NZ_JBYMAP010000340.1:0-3169 GCF_057766305.1 Methylomonas sp. BG-2
TGGTCATCGGGACTCAATCGGTTGCAAAACAGTTGGTCAACGTGCGGGCCGCCGAACTCGCCGGGCGGCAGGCTGATGCAGTGAATGACGATCAGTGAAATATCGGCCGGATTCGGGCGAGCGTCCTGGTTTGGCGACGGAACTTGTCTGGCGTAAGTCAGCCAGTGGTTGCGGATTGGTAGCGGGCTTTCATGGATTGGTGGCTGAGCTGTCATCGGGTGGTGAGGTCTCGACGGATTTGCCGGGTATAATAACGGCTTTGTCTAACCGATTGGCGATTCTAATGACTACTGGGCCTTCCGATTCCGAAATTGCTGCTTATCTCGCCGAAGACATTGGCGCGGGGGATTTAACCGCCGCACTGATTCCCGCCGGAACTCGGGCGGTTGCCAGCTTAGTCGCGCGCGAAGCCATGGTGTTGTGCGGTAGGGCTTGGTTTGATGCGGTGTTTCGCCAGTTGAGTCCGGATGTGGTTGTGGATTGGCGCTTTGGCGATGGCGACCGAGTGCCCGCCAATGTGGAGCTCTGTCAACTCCGAGGTCAAGCCAGAGCTTTGTTGACCGGCGAGCGTACCGCGTTGAATTTGCTGCAAACTTTATCCGCTACCGCCACATTGGCGCGTCGCTATGCCGATGCGGTGGCGGGTACCGGTTGCCGAATATTGGATACCCGCAAGACGTTGCCGGGCTTACGGGTCGCGCAGAAATACGCTGTTGCCTGTGGCGGTTGTTTTAATCATCGTATTGGATTGTTCGATGCCGTCTTGATTAAAGAGAATCATATTTTAGCGGCGGGATCGATATCGGCGGCCGTATTGATGGCGAGAGACTACGCCAATGTGCCGGTTGAAGTGGAGGTCGAAAATCTGGCCGAATTCGACGAGGCTTGGCAGGCTCGGCCTGACAGAATCATGTTGGATAATTTTTCGCTCGCGGATATGACGGTGGCTGTCGCAAGAAATCAAGGCGAGTTGGAATTGGAAGCGTCCGGCAATATCACGTTGGAGAACATTCGGGATGTTGCGGAAACCGGTGTGGATTTTATTTCCATCGGGGCCTTGACCAAAAACGTACAGGCCGTGGATCTGTCGATGCGCATTCAGATGCGCATCGACTGACAATAGAACGATAGCTTTCCGGTGCTGTTTAGCTGACCGCGTTCAGCATTTCGTTTTCGTATAAACGCAGTTTCTTCCAGTTCGCGAACTTGCTGTCGTCGAAATAGGCATCGTGGTCGATGGCGTGTTCGTAGCAGCTGCGGAAGAGTCTCGCGGTCCGAAACGCATGCAATTCGTCGTCGGCGGTTACCGTGTCGACGTTGCCGACTTGGAAGGTTTTGTTGCGGGATTTACTGTCCTTGACCCAGAACACCGTATAGCACAAATAGCTTTTATCCTTGCGATGGTCGAACTTGATGGTTCTCGAAACGCCGGTAACGCCGGTGGTGGTTTTATTTTTCGGTGGTTTCAAGAAGCGGGTCTTGCTGCCTTTCAATACCACCAACATTTGGTCGCGCCAAGTAATCGCGGCTTTCAGCGATTTGGTTTTGCTGCCCCAAAGTTTATGTGAAAAATAACGGCTGCTCTCCTTGCCGCGCCGAACGATACGAACTTGAAAACCGAATGCATCAGGTTCTGTAATATGTTTTACTTTTGCCATACTTAATACCCCAACCAGAAAATTCACAAAAGGTCTGCAGGTGAATTTTAAAGTCAGACACACGCAGACTGTCTGTTAATTGTGTAAGCTTTTGCCTACAAGTTAGCGCGAATCGCATCATCTTGCAAGTAGAATTTGCCTGGATTATTGGGTGAATACCCAGTATTTTAGTGTAGAATAAGTTCCAGCCTTACCCCAAAGGCGTTTCCCCCCTGTTAACCTTTTGTTTTTAAAAAATTTTGGAGGAACTCAATGAGTGTTTTAGTTGGTAAGCAAGCCCCCGATTTTACGGTTCCTGCGGTTCTGGGCGATGGTCAGATCGTCGACTCCTATAGTTTTTCTGAAGCCACCAGCGGCAAATACGCCGTACTTTTCTTCTACCCGCTGGACTTTACCTTCGTTTGCCCTAGCGAACTGATCGCTTTGGATCACCGTATCGACGAGTTCAAAAGCCGTGGCGTTGAAGTCGTTGGCGTGTCCATCGATTCGCACTTTACGCACAATGCCTGGCGTAACACGCCGGTCAATCAAGGCGGTATTGGTCCGGTTCGTTACACCCTGGCCGCGGACCTGAAACACACCATCGCCCAAGACTACGATGTTGAATCCGCAGGCGGCGTAGCGTTTCGCGGCAGCTTCCTGATCGATAAAGCAGGTGTCGTGCGCCATCAAGTGGTTAACGATCTGCCACTGGGTCGTAACTTCGATGAAATGCTGCGCATGGTCGATGCGTTGCAATTCCACGAAGAGCATGGCGAAGTTTGCCCTGCCGGTTGGAACAAAGGCGACGCCGGCATGAACGCCAATCCGCAAGGCGTGGCTGAGTACTTGAGCAAAAACGCCGACAAACTGTAAGCTTTTTCGCTCCAGGCATGTAGGCGCGTTGCCGTATCGGCAATGCGCCTTTTTTATGCGCCGCCGTTTGGCGAATTTCGAGTTCTATCCAGCTTTCGATAGCCGATGGCTTCGCTTAGATGCGGAATTTCGATCGTATTGGAACCAGCCAGGTCGGCGATAGTGCGGGCCAGTTTCAGAATGCGATGATACGCACGGTGCGAGAGTCCGAACTTTTCCATGGCTTGTTCCAACAATCGGTGGCCGGCGTCGGTCAGGGGACAATAGCGTTTGACTTCCGCCGCTGATAATGCCGAATTAGCCTTGCCGCAACGGCTATCGGCAATGCTTCGGGCCGCCGCCACCCGCCCACGAATGATCTCGCTACGCTCCTCGCCGGCGGGCGTGCCCTCGCGCAGCACCGAGATCGGAACTCTGGGAACTTCCAAGTGCATATCGATTCGGTCCAGCAAGGGCCCCGAGACTCTGGCCCGGTAGCGCGCGATTTGTTCCGAGGTGCAACGGCAGCGCCCCGACGAATCCCCCAGATAACCGCAGGGACAAGGGTTCATCGCCGCGATCAGCTGAAACCGTGCCGGAAAATCGGCCTGGCGATTCGCGCGGGAAATTGTGATATGACCGGTTTCCAACGGTTCACGTAAAACTTCCAGGACTCT
>NZ_JBYMAP010000341.1:0-3152 GCF_057766305.1 Methylomonas sp. BG-2
GTCGTAGCCGTAGCCGGCCAGGATAGCGCCGGTGTCGCTGCCGCTGCGGACTTGGATCAGCTGTTGGGTGGCGTCGTACAGGTAACGGCGGACGCTGCCGTCATTGAGTGTTCTACGTTGAACGAACCGATTACGTTGATGTTTGGCGTATCCTGCAGAGTCAACGCAATATTGCGGGTTGGATGAAGCTAGATCATGGAACAAACTGACTGAATATCCTGCTCAGCCTCCTAAACACCCCGCCAACGACCCATAGGCCATCGCAACCGGACTGGCTATCACCGCCGGAAAGTAATCGATGTTGGATTGCCTATTGGCGAATCCACCTTACACCCGCCGCAAAGTTAATCCGCAGTGCGGCTGTGATTCGCCGGCCGAGCTTGACTCTAACGCGCCAAGTTGGCTAAGTTAATCCAGCCCGCCGCGTGTTTTGTCGCGCCGCCGTTCGTCATCCCATGGAGATTCGCCGATGTCTGAAACCCTGTCGCTCGCGGAGCGGCCCAGTGCCGCCGATAAAAAGGCCGCTCACGAATTCCTGACCGAACTGCGGACCCGGATTGCGACTCAGAGCCTGCCGTATCAGTACGGGATCGAAGCCAGCGCCTTGCAAAGTCTGTTCGATTTGTTCGGCTTCGGCCGGACCGCGATCAAGAACAATCCCGGCTGCGAACTATTCGCCGCCAAGGTGACCGAGTTGCTCAACGTCGAGCTGCGGCCGGTGACCTCCAAATGGCATCGCGCCAAGGAGGCCGGCGTATTGGATTCGCGCGACGGCGCCGACGAGTTTCGCGGCGAACTGCACCGGATACAGCGGGTGCTGCGCGAATATGCCGACCAATTCCACCAAATGGCTTACGGTACCGGTTGGCGGGACCAGGATTGTCCGGGAGCGTTGGAGCAGAAGAGCGTCGCGCGCTTGTTCAAGCCGTTGCGCTTCGGCATTCCCGATGCCTACTTGCCGGACGAAAACCGCGCTCGGATCAATCAAGACGAAGCCAGCGATATCGACCAGCGCCGGAAACAGTATTTGATCGAAACCCCGGACGGCGAGGATGCGGTCGGCCTGGCCCTGTCCGGCGGCGGCATTCGTTCGGCCACGTTTGGCCTGGGCATCGTGCAGGTGCTGGCCGATAGCCAATTGCTGCACCAGGTGGACTATCTTTCGACGGTCTCCGGCGGCGGCTACACCGGCAGTTTCATCAGCAGTCGCTTGAACGACGGCGTTTCGGTCTGCGATCTTGGCGCCCCTCACGGTCCGGACTCCGATCCGATTCGCTATGTTCGGCAACGCGCTAAATTTCTGTCCGCCCAAAATCTGAAACAAGCCTGGGGCATGGCCACCGCCACCTTGGGTGGCATGTTATTGAACTGGACGGCACCGCTGTTTGTGATTGCGTCTATCGTCGAGCTAACGCTGTTGACTCAACCGTTTCTAGCGGGGTATTGGCAAGTCGCTTTAAGCGTTCTAGCCGTTTTTTCCGCATTCAGTTTGATCGGCTGGGGCTTTGCGATGCGCTGGCGACCCGAGTATGCGAGCAGGGCCGGCTGGTTGTTCGGCGCGTTGACCGGTTTGACCTTGTTGGGCTACTCGGCGCAAGCGATCGGCAACGGCTATAAAATCGCGTTGGATGTGTATCTGTGGTTGAAAGCCCACTGGACATTTCCGGCCGTCATCGGCGGCCTGATTACCGCGACGCCGGCGGCGGTGCGCTTTCTGCCGATACTCAAGGAGCCCAAATTGCGGCGGGTGGTGTTGCAGGTTTTGTTATGGTCGGCGGGCTTGTTGATACCTTTCCTGGGTCTGCTGCTGGGTTACGCGCTCTGGCACTTGCATAGCATTAACGTGGCGGTGCCGGTATTGGAATGCGTATCCGGCGATTGGGCGCTGCTGGCCATCCTGGTCGCATCCGGTTTTATCGCCTTTTTGGTGCTGAACATCAATTTGACCGGCCCGCACCGCTTGTATCGGGACGGCTTGTCCAGGACCTTCATCGGAACGGTCGATCATCCTTACCAAACCGTGGAATTGGCGAGCCTCGATAGCAAACACCGGGCGCCTTACCATCTGGTGAACACCGCGCTGAATCTGCCGTCCAGCGAACGCCCCAACCTGCAGGACAGGCGTTGCGATTTCTTTTTGTTCTCCAAGTATTGGATGGGCGCGCCGTCGGTCGGTTACAGTAAAACGTCGGATTGGCGCGCCAACGGCAAGCCGGTGGATCTGGCCACCGCGATGGCGACCTCGGGCGCCGCGCTTTCCGCGCACATGGGCTTGGGCGCGATGCCGACGCTGACCGCATTGTTGGCGATATTGAATCTGCGGCTGGGATTCTGGATCAAGAACCCGCGGATCTGGTCGCCGTTTTCGGAGCCGGGTTTCTTGTGCCTGATTCGGGAAATGTTCGGTGTCGGCATGTCGGAGAACAAGGCGTGGCTGAATCTGTCCGACGGCGGCCATATCGAAAATATGGCGGTTTACGAGTTGTTGCGGCGGCGCTGTAAATTCATCATCTGCGTGGACGGCGAGGCCGACCCGGAATTCAGCTTCGGTGGTTTGATGACCTTGGTCCGCCACGCCCAAATCGATTTCGGCGTGCGCATCGAACCGGCGCTGGACGACATTCGTCCGAATCCGGCCAGCGGTTTCAGCCGGGCTCACGCCCAGTTCTGCGTGATCGACTATCCCTCGATAGAAGGCGCGCCGGCCGGCACCGGGTTTTTGCTGTATCTGAAACTGTCGGTTACCGGCAACGAGCCGGCGCTAATCCAGCGTTATCGCCGCAATAATGCGGATTTTCCGCATCAAACCACATTGGACCAATTCTTCGACGAAGAACAATTCGAAGCCTACCGGCAACTGGGCGTGCATGTCGCCGAAGGTTTATTTTCCAGCGCGCTGGTTGGCGACACGCCACCCGAGACCATCGCCGCCTGGTTCGAACGCTTGGCGGCAAATTTGTTGTTGCCGAACTGAGCACCGCAGCGCTGGGTTTGAACGGCTTATCATCCCAGCGACGAAGACACGATTTTCGCCGCGGAGAAAAAGGCGGCGCGGGAGCGGTTCTGCCGCGATTGTGGGCGTTTGGACACCAGTATGTCCCTACTGCGCCCGACCACCGGCCGAGCGGAGCCCGAGCGTTGGCTGAGCGGGG
>NZ_JBYMAP010000342.1:0-3147 GCF_057766305.1 Methylomonas sp. BG-2
CTCGCCCCCGCCAAACGGCTTTGATCGCGGCTGAAGCGGCTCCCACGCCCGCCTTTGCATTGTCGGCGACGAAGCGCCCCTCGTCAGCGTTAGTTTGGTACAACTTGCGGGATTGTAAACGCCGTTCAGCGGAAATGGCTCGGAACGGCCCGCGCCCTGCCCTCCCTCACCGAGCCGCAAAACTTGAGGGCCGGCGATCAACGCCGGCGAATCGACAAATCGCCCAGCGTGAAGCCGATGTCGAAACCGTGGCCCTTGCCGATCAGCACCAGCGAGATTTCGCCGCGCGTCAACACTTGCCGGTCTATCGAGTTGATGAAGCCGAAATGATTGCCCAGCGACAAGTAGTCGCCGTAGATTTCCTTGATGTCCTTGACGTCGGTGAAATGGCCTTCGCCCTCGATATCCGACTTGCCGATCGTAAAACCGATGCTTTTCGAGGACAGCGCCACTTGCGCCTTCTGGCCGTTACGGCAAGTGATTTCGCCCAGACCGTCGTATTGCTTGTAGCCCAGCGAGAAGCCGGACAAATGGTAGGTCATGCTGCAGGTGCTGTATTTCTGCTTGCCGAACTGATCGGTAAAGCTGAAGGCCGGCGGCGTTTGACTCGGCACCGGCTCGGTTGGCGCGGCAGCCGCCGGCTCGGCGACCGGCGCGGCTTCGGTGGCGGATGCCGGCGTCGGCTCGGCCGCGTCGGCCGGCCGGACTTGAATGTTCGGCGCTTGATCGAAGGGATGGGTGGTCAATTCGGCGTGAGCCGGTCCCGCTAAAAGAGAGACGGCCGACGCGGCGATGGCTAAAAACGTGAACTTCGCTGGTTTCATGATTCCTGTCGTCATAGTCAAAAGCGGCGCGAGTCGGCGCCTAACCCTATTTCAACCCGTCCGGCCAGCGAAAGTTCAATGGGTGATCCCCAATTTCCTGATCCGGTAGCGCAAGGTGCTGGGCTTCATGTCCAATTTGGCGGCGGCGCCGTTGGGGCCTTCGATGACCCAGCCGGTCTGCTCCAGCGTGGCGACGATATGTTCGCGGGTGACTTCCTGCAAGGTGGCCGGCAATGTCAACGGCTCGCTGAAAGCCTGCGGCAACAATTCCGGCGCGATGTCCAGCCACGGTCCGTCGGCCAGTATGGTCGCCCGCTCGATGACGTTTTCCAACTCGCGGATATTGCCGGGCCAGGGGTAAGCCAGCAAACGCTGCAAGGCCGGCGGCTGGATGCCGTCGATGCGCTTGCCGAGTTTGGCGGCGAACTTGCCGGCCATGAAGGTTGCCAGCGCCGGAATGTCGCCGCTACGCTCGCGCAACGGCGGGGTTTGCAGCGGAAACACGTTCAGCCGGTAAAACAAGTCTTCGCGAAATCGCTTTTCAGCGACTTCCCGGCGCAGGTCGCGGTTGGTCGCGGCGATAATGCGCACGTCCACCTTGATCGGCTTCTGGCCGCCGACCCGCTCGTATTCGCGCTCCTGCAGCACCCGCAACAGCTTGACCTGCGTTTCGGCCGAGATTTCGCCGACTTCGTCGAGAAACAAGGTCCCGCCGTCGGCCAACTCGAAGCGGCCGACCCGCTTGTGCAAGGCGCCGGTGAAGGCGCCCTTTTCGTGGCCGAACAACTCGCTTTCGATCAGCCCGGCCGGCAAGGCCGCGCAATTGACCTTGATTAACGGCTGCTCGCGGCGGGGGCTGGCCGAATGAATCGCGCGGGCGATCAATTCCTTGCCGGTACCGGACTCGCCTTGAATCAACACCGAGGCGTCGGTGGCCGCCACCTTGCGCACTTGTTGCAGCAAGGCCCGCAACGGCGGACTGTCGCCGACGATCAAATCGAAGTCGTGGTCGGCCTTGATCTCGTCCTGCAAATAGCGGTTTTGCGCCTGCAATTTGGCCTGGCGCCGCTCCATCAGCACTTGTTCGGTGATATCGACGAACATGGTGCGGGTGAACAAACCGCCGGCGTCCGGCCGCGACCACCATTGAATCCAGATCGGCCGGCCGTCGTCATAGCGGCGCAGTTCCAGCATCACGCCGGCGCTATCGCCACCCCGGCCGATTGCCGAAAACGCCTCGTCCACCCGGCGCTGGGCCTCCGGCAATGCCGGCACCAGGGAACGGCCGACGAAGCCCGGCACCAGTTCCGCCGGTACGCCCAGGATCCGCAGCGCACTGCGATTGGCCCGCAAAAAACGCGACTGCAAGTCTTCGTGCACGTAGGCGATCGGCGCCTCGTCGAACAAATCGCGAAAGCGCTGCTCGCTTTGCACCAACTGCTCGGCCGCGCGCGACCGGCTCAATTCGGCGGCGGCGCGGGCCGCGAAAATTTGAAAGGTGTACAGTAGCCGGGGTTGCTCCGGCATTTCGCGGCTGTCGAATACCGCCAGATGGCCGAGAATTTCGCCGGAAGCCTGGTCGCGCAACGGCACGCCGAGATAGCTTTCCACGTCCGGCTCGGCCGGAAAGCGTTGCGACACACCGGACGGATAATGGCACAAGCGCCCGTGCAACACGTCCTCGCACGGCGTGCCGGGCAAATCCCACTCGATGTCATCCAGCCAGTCGCCGTCCTGCCAGAACGCCAAAGCCCGCACCCGCCGCCGATCCGGCAAAAACTCCGCGACAAACGCCCCGGCCACGCCAGTGGCCCGGCTCAAATTGCGCACCAGCGAACGGAAAAACTCGCCGCCGGCCTGATGGGCGGTCCCTTCGACAATGGCGCGCAGCACCTCCAATTCAGCAAGGTCCGGCGTCGTAAGCGGTGGAATCTCGGTCATCTGCGAATTTTCAACGAAAACACCGGGCCATGTTACGCCGACGCGGCGGAAACCGCCAAATCGGATAGAAAGCGAGTTGGATACCGATCTTTGGCGGGCAATTAACTCGTCGAGCGTAAGCGGCCTAGGGCCGGTTTTAATTTTTATACACGATCCATGTGGCCCCTCTCGAATCCCGCATTAGTGATCCGGATGTATGCGTTCAGTAGAGGGGCTTTTCTGATACTCCGCGATAGAATGGCTTGCGAGCAAACTTAAGCTTGGCGATGTCAAGGGCAGTCACAAAACCTTCATATCAAATAAGTTTAAACGCGTCACAAAATATGATACTTTCCGCTCGCACACCGAAAGCAGCATTGCAGGCGCGTTAGCCACCGGCTCT
>NZ_JBYMAP010000343.1:0-3145 GCF_057766305.1 Methylomonas sp. BG-2
AGCTTTGCCGGCGTCACCGAAGAGTGGGTGGCCTCGATCGAGTCTCCGGACATTCCAGCAATCGCGGTCCGTGGTTCGACTAAGAACGTCGTCATGCTGGCGCTTGAAATCACGGTCAAGGCCCAAATACCGCTTTACGACGCGCCCAAGGTCGGCGAACCCAACGACGGTAAAGGCGTTCCCGGTACCGATGATCCGGCCGGCTACCCGGTCGTGGTTCAGATCAATTTCGACGACAAGGCATTGAACGCTCAAGCGTCGGTAACCGCCGACAGCCCGTAGCCAAGGTACTGACGAATTCAAGCCATGGCAAAACTGACCAAGGATCAATGGGCCGACATCCGCCGCCGCTGGGAAACCGACCCGCGCGACGGCCATCAATGGCTAGCTGACGAGCTAACCGACCAAGGCGTTGAAATCAACCGCGCCGCGATCGCCAAGGCAGCCGGTCGGCAAGGCTGGGCGAAGCGCGAGCCTGAAAACGTCACGCCGAAAAACGTCACTCAGAATGTCACTCAAAACGTCACTCTGAGTGACAAAACGCCACTCCAAAAAGTCACTCCCGCGCCGGCCAAAAACATGGCTCTCAAAGCCATTCCCGAGCCGGTATGGGAAGAGGTTGACGAGACCAGTCTGCACGGCAACACCAAGTATCTTCCGGCGTTCGATCGGCAGGCCTATCGTCTGTGTTTGCTTGGGGCTACGGATAAGCACTTGGCAGATTTTTTCGACGTATCAGAATCGACAATAAACCTTTGGAAGTTGCGTCATTCAGAATTCTCGGAGTCCATAAAGGCTGGCAAAATGATGCCCGACGCCAATGTTGCCGAAAGTCTTTATCACCGAAGTATTGGCTATTCGCATCCGGATACCCACGTATCAGTCATCAATAACGAAGTCGTGCTGACCGAACTGACCAAGCATTACCCGCCCGATACCAAAGCGGCCTTCATTTGGTTGAAGAACCGCCAGCCTTCGCTTTGGCGCGACAAGGTAGAAGTCGAGGCCACGCACAAACTGACGCCAGACATGATGGAGCGGCTCAAAACGGAAATGGTCGACCGGTTGACGGCGGCCAGGGAGCGGCAGCGGCAGGTGTTGATTGATAGGGGGTTGGTGGATGATTAATGGTGCCGATGTTTTAATCAATCGTGATTCGGATGGCCGATTCTGTTTGAACGACATACACAAAGCAGCAGGCGGCGAAAAGCGCCATCAGCCGTCTGATTGGTTACGCATTCAGCAAGCACAGGAATTAATTAGCGAAGTCGAATTACCGGGAATTCCCGGTATCGTTTCAAAACAAGGACTTGGAACATTTGTCGTAAAAGAGCTGGTTTATGCCTACGCCATGTGGATCAGCGCCAAGTTTCATTTGCATGTGATTCGAGCGTATGACGAATCAGAAAGGCCAGATTCGTTGTTGACGTTGACGCCTCTATTCCCAAAACCGCCGATTTGGCGGTTTTGCATAAACAATAGCCATCCAATAATCTAACAAATCAATACTTTACCAATGAACCAAGCAATTACCTGGGACACCATCACCCATACACCGGTTGGCATGACAATCGCGCATTGCCTATACGAGATTCAACGCGCCGACGCCGCCGATAGGCTGGTGCTGGATTCCGTAACCATGGCCGACATCATGGCCGAGGCCGACGAAATCCTGGTGTTGGACGCCTTGGTAACCCCGTATGCCCGATTACAGCGGAAGATGGAAGTGTTGCAGACCTTCATGGAGCGCGTTGGCGGCGAAATGAAGCCGGTAGCCTTGCAAGTCAGCGAGCCATACAAACAAGGCGGCGTAGCGCAAGTGGCGGCGGTATTCGAGTTATCCGACGGCCAAACCATATCGATTTTCTTCCACAACCCCGATGTGACGCCGGCCAAAATCGGCCCGTCCGACGAATTGATTTCCTGGAAGTGGATGCTCAACAAGAAGGACATCACCATTGTTGTGGCGCCGGAGAAAGGCGACGACCTAAACGTCAAGATCGTGGCCACCCGCGTGATGAAGTTGGCTGAGAAAAACAGCGTGGCATTCCAGCGGGCCAACACCAAGAGAGCCGAGAACCTGGCTGTCATTGAGTCTCTGAAAGCCGAAATTCCGGCGCTTGAAAAAGAGCTTAAACGCGCACAAAATGAACTGGAAGTCGCAAAAATCGAGGCAGAACAGCGCGCTCAGCGCCGCGCAGCCATGGAAAACATCCCAGAAACCGCAAACCCAGCGAAGCGTTACCTGGCAGTGAAAAACGGACTTGTCCGGCTGGGTTGGGCCATTGCCCAAGACGGAATGACCCTTGTCGATAAATCGGGCACCGTGGCCGTTAAACAAGAATCAGTGGGCAAAAATCACTATATCAACAATACGCGGGATTGGGCCATCTACCAAAAATCAGGCGCCACCTGGAAGAAGGTCGGCAAAATAGCGGACGGCTCAGCCAAACCCGTAAAGCAGGCCGACGAAGTCGCCAGACTGATTGATGTAGCGGCCAGTAAAATCAGCCCTCAAATCACGATCACCAAACCAGAAAGGCAAGACCCTATAAAAGCTTCATTCATAGCCGAATTAGAAGCACTAAAGTCAGAAACCGACATCTGGGCCTACAACAGCCGCCTGGACGAAATCGCTGCGCGTGCCGAGCAGGCCGGCTTGATGGAGGAACTGGACGCCGAGTTGAATGCGACGGCGGATGTGTTGACCGTGTTATTGGCCGCCGCCGAAAAACGTAAAGCATAAATCAGCAATCGACCCGTCCTGGCGTCACCGATTTCAATCTGGAAAACGCGCGAATCCGCCTAAATCGTCCAACAAAATACAAAGCGTCTTGAGAAGTCTGGACAAGTTGAAAGATCGGCTCAAATTTGTGCCGAGAGGCCGAAAGGGTCGGATTTCAAATCCGAGCAAGATTGCGCGGACAACATGATGGCGGCGGCGACACCGAAGTGGCGGTTATGGACAACATGCGCTTGATAACCCGGCATCCCAAGCAGGCAGACCGCAAAAGCCTGATGGATGTCTTTGTTGCCGATTACCGGGCCAAGCACCCTAGGCCGGCGCTGGCGGCGTGATTGATGCAATCCCCAAAAAAATGGGCCAAATTTCTCCGGCCCATCCTTGCTGGTGGCAATTCCGGAA